>JAGBBI010000087.1 GCA_017938565.1 Clostridia bacterium | reverse complement strand
TTTTTTTAAAAATAAATTAAAAATTATATAAATATAAAAAAATATTTTGTGATATTTTATAAATTTGTTATAATAATTAAAACTTTAGGAGGCAATATTTATGGAATTAATTAAAATCAAAACATCTGAAGATATAAAAGTATTGCCAAAAGGATTAGCAAACCTTATCGGCTCAAATGCCCCTCATAATATAATTTCAACTGTTTGCAATGGCTTGTATAATTATATTGGGAAAAAAGAGCTTTTACTCCTAAAACAAATAGAAGAATTAGGAAATCAAATCACTAACGAATTAGCAAAAGTTGCAAGCCTTTACGAACAGAAAAATTCCATATCCGGAAACTTAAATAGAACCAACGAGTCTTTGACGTCAACCCTTGATGACATTGAATTACAAAAATCAAAACTGGTTGACACCATTAATGACCTATTCACAAAAAATTCTATAAAGGAATTGGAAAATTATTATACTCTTTGCTCTAATGAACTTGAAAACTTAACCGCCCTATTACGAAGCCGAATTATTGTCGAAACCAACAAAAAACAAATAAATGAAGATTTTGATTTTTCATCGTCACAAATGGAATCATCTCGTGCCGAGCTTGACGCAAATACGTTTAAATTAAAGAACTTGATTATTTCTTATCTTAAAATTGAATCTACAACAATATTACCTCTTGCCAATATTGAGCAAGGGTCTATAAATCAACTTTTAACTCTTGGTGAAAAAGCAACAAATTCAACCTGCTCAAATATTATAACAAAATCAAGCCCAATAATTGTACTAATTGCTAAGCGTTTTCAACTATTTACAAAATACATAAAACTTTTACAACGGTTAATTGAAGAATATCAACTTAAAAAGATTATCAAATCTGATGTTATTAAAACAAAAAAAATAATTAAACAAATAGAAATTATTGACTCACACATAAACGGCGACCTTGGGGTTAAGATTATATATCTAAATATGCCAAGTTCCCTTTCAAAACAAAATAAAAACGCCATCACATTCTATACCAATTACGTATCAAAAGTATTCGAAGATAATTGTCCATCAAATGCATCTACTGTTGTAAAAGCACAATCAAAAGACAATTTCACAAATTCAATAGCCGTAGCTCTTAACAGCCTCTCATTATTGTTATAGAATAAACACCCGATGAAACTTCATCGAGTGTTTATTTTTTTAATCTGTTTATCAAATATACATATTAATTACGCCATCTATTAATGTTTTATCCATAGGCACTCCATGACCCGGATATGCAATTCGTATAGGTAACTTTTTAATTTTTAAGAGCGATTTTTCAAGTTCAATTTGACTTCCTCCATAAAGATCGCTCCTTCCAACTGTTCCTTCTAAAATTGTATCCCCAGTAAACAACACGCCTCCTATCTTATAACATAACGAGCACATAGAATGTCCCTTCGTTAAGTATGCAACTATATCTACCCCACCAACATTAATTATTTGATTATCTTCCACCGATTTAATGCATTCAACATAAATTGGCTGAGATACAAACCCTCCAAAATGTGCACTTACATTTTTAAATTTATCATAAATAAAATCCAAACAACCTTTTGCAATGTAAACATCACATTTATAAACATCCCAAACATCAAACAGCCCCGTTATATGGTCAAAATGCGTGTGTGTCAACAGAATACCATCCAGTCTTCTACCTTGAAGAGATAGGTCTTTTAAGGTCGAAATATAAGCCTCTTTTGTACATCCACAATCTATCAAAAACATTGAGTCATTATTAAAACATAGATAGCTATTTTGCGAAAAACCATTTTCACTAACTATAGTTATTATTTCCATTTCTTGCATTTATTCCACCTACCCCTTTTACATTGCTTTATATTAATAATAATAAAATTTTCATTAAATAGCAACAAAAAAATATTTTTTAAAAATTTATTAAAATGTAGTTGACAAATGAAAACAAATATTGTATCATATACTAGTCATTTGGGAGAAATCCCAATAAACCCCTTGGAAGCTTAGCTCAGCTGGGAGAGCATCTGCCTTACAAGCAGGCGGTCGTAGGTTCGAGCCCTACAGTTTCCACCATAAAGACCAAAACATAAGTTTTGGTCTTTATCTTTTGTATAAAAGAGCCCCGACTATTCTCGGGGCTTTTTCTATTCATTCATATCTTCGTCTTCGTCATCATACTCATCGCAGTCATCATAGCCGTCTTCGTTTGGCTGATATGGAAGTGCAAGATTTTTATTCTTGAAATTTCCATCTAATGTTTTATCGGTTATTTTTGCATTTGGGTCAAGAGACGTAATTACCTGAGAAATTTCTTTATCAATATCATCTTCGGTAAACACATCTCCATCATATTCAATCTCCGCAAGAATTAAATCTCTATCTAAAAAGTTGTTAATTTCTACAATATGAAGTCCAGTTCTATGCATATATCTTTCTTTTTCAACCACGCCTTCTGCATAGTTTTCAATTAAATTTTCAGCAACGCCCTCAGGGATCATAACTTCACTTTCTTTTCTCGCAAGATTTCCCTCGCCTTTTACTGTAAAATAACAAAGCCTTCCATTTTGTCCATCCACAAGCCTTACCCTTGCTTCTACCGCCATGATTCTAGCGCTTTGTCCATGATAATAATTAATTGCAGATTTTACATAATCGCACATTTGCAAATAATACTGTGCCATATGGATTGGCTCACCCAAACTTTCCAAAGCACTTCTATCAAAATTTTCTATTAGATATCTCTTTTCTCTTTCTATTTGCATTTTAAATTGCCCCCAGCAGTTATTATTTCTCATCTTCTTCTAAATTCAACATTTGGTCTTTATAGTAATCAATATATGACTTTGTTATAGCATCAGTTAAGCCAAAAGTCGAAGCAAAACGCCTTGCATCTATGTAACTAGCATTATCTAGTTCAACGAATCTTTCTCCATCACCCATTTGATCTAAATTAATAGTATACATTCCATCCCAACCACGTGTAGCATAAGACTCTCTATACTTGGTTAAGCGAGCATTACATCTAAATCCACTTCTAAGCATTGCCATAGAAATTTCGTCAAGACTTAAATTGTCGTTTTTACAAATCTCTTTTAAATTATAACTGTCGATATGTCTATCTGTAGTATTTTTACCCATTTTAAACGTCATTGATTGAACATAACCATCAACTGCACGAATTCTTACATTAAATGGACATTTATTCCCATTGTCTGTAAAGAAAACATCTTGTTGAAGTCCTCTTCCAACTTCCCAAAAGCAACTATTTACCTCGTTTTGAGTAGTTGCATCTACATAAATACTTTCTAAAATCTTTTGATATTGTTCTTCTGTTAATGGATATTTTGTCTGAGAACTAATTCTTCTTTGGTCAATTTCAATCGGTGTTAAACTTGCATAATGAATATGTTGTGCTTTGTTTCTTGTTGGAAGAATATAGCTATAATAAGCCGGCATTACATTGTTCAATGAAGAAATAATTGTAATTTCTGGAAGCATCGATGTTCTTCCTAATTGAATATCTCTGTAATATCTTCTTGCAAGAAGTGTTGGGCTGTCGCAATCAATAAATGCTGTTGCAACATCTTGCGGATTAAATGAATTTAATATTTCCGGTCTTAGCATATAAAGTCCTTCAACACAAAAAACATCATATTGACTTCCATCTACTATCATTTTCTCATTGTCGAAACATTCACTGAAATCAAAACTATAACTTGACAACATTCTTGTTTCGCCACGAAGTAATGCTTTTAAATCTTTTTCAAGACTTCTAAACTTGTTGGTTGTTGGCTCGTCAAAATTTATATGTGTATGTTCTTCATACAACGCCCGAATTAACGGTTCTACATTTTCGACTCCAACAATTGTCGCCAATTTCCTTGAAATTAAAGTAACATTATCTTTGCTAAATTTGTCTTTTAAATCATCGTACTTATTGACTGATAAAATGGTAGTATAAATTTGTTCGCATAGCGGAGCAAATTGCTTAAACTCTGCACGTTGAATAACTTTCTCGGTTATAATCCTTGCCACTCCCTTATAGTACATATCTGCCTCAATGTGCAAAGCCCTAATACCACGCTCCTTCAAATAATTAACAAGCATTTTCGTGTTTGTTCCCTTGCCACTGCAAGAGGCTCCAGCAGTAAATACAAGTCTTTTTTTGTTACGTAGAACATCTTGATAAATTTCTTCGCACCAATCTTGTGCATCAACAAGTTTTTCATTTGTCATATCCAACACCCCCTTTACCTTACTTAAAGTATAAGACTGCTTCTTTCTATTTGTCAATAGTTGAATTACAAAACAAAAAAAAATTAACATTTGTGTTAATTTTTAAAATTCTTTAATATGTACTATGTTTCGTTAAAAATATCAAAAGTATAGCATATTATGCCGTTCTATTCGTTGTCATTCGACAAATTTTGACAAGTTTCGACATTTTACCCTTTCACATAGACAAGTATAATTTCGTTAATAATATAAAATATATTAATAGGAGATAAAAAGGGCGTATGACGGTAAAAGATATTATTCAACGCATAGGATATTTCAGAACAAAATCTAATTTAAGTGCTCGAGAATTAAGCCTTAGGATTGGTAAGCATGATGGATACATAAACAAGCTTGAAAGCCAAGACTTCAATCTTCCCACCTCGGTATTACTTGAAATTATAGACGCCCTTGATATTACTATTGAAGAATTTTTTTGTTGGAAAACTAACTATAATCCCGAAACGAAAGAAATAATAGAAAAACTTGCGAAACTTTCAAATTCAAACCGGCAAACAATTCTTGATTTGATAAATAAATTACAATAACGGAGTTTGTTATGACATTAGCACAAGCCACTGGCAAAAGAATACAAGAATTACTTTTCGAACGTAAAATTACTCAATACCGCCTAGCAAAAAACACTTGTCTAAGCGAAAAAACCATCGGAGACCTAACAAAAGGTAAAAATCATGATGTAAAACTTTCGACAATTTATTTGGTGGCAGATTCTTTCGGTCTTACCCTAACAGATTTTTTTACCTCACCTTTTTTTGACGAAAATGAAATTGAAATTTAATAAAACTATGTGCAGTTATTTATAAAATTGTACATCGTTTTCTCATTTAGTTCTACGTAAAAACATCTCCCCTCATATTTTTCATTATAATTTCTTATTAGATTAAACCCGCTGTTGCCCGCTTGAATATTCATAAGAAGTCTTTTATAAGGCATTCCATTGTGAACATACACTTCTTGAAAAACAAATTCTACCCACTCACCACTTTTCATCGCCTCAACCGTTTCGTTATCAAGAGACACTCCAAAAGCAGGCATTTCACGATATCCGTCCAAAAGCTTTGCAAACCTACTTATAATTTCATTAAATCTAGAGTCTCCTTTAGATATTTCAGCAGTTTGGCCATCTGCATAATATCTTACAGCTGTTACATTATCTAATTGATTTATAAAATAGTTGTCTTGATTTTTCATTACCACCTCACATAAAAAAGAAGTTAGTAATATTATAACACATATTTTTTTCATATTAAAATTATTATCTTTATAGAATCTTTTATACAAAGAAAACAGACAATCAAATTGATTGTCTGTTCTTTTTGTAATAGTTTTTATAAATTACAATTACTAATACTATATTTTCTCGTGGATAGTTCTTCTTATAACGTCATCTTGTTGTTCTTTTGTTAATTTAATAAAGTTAACAGCATAACCAGATACTCTAATTGTAAGTGAAGGGTATTTCTCTGGGTGTTGTTGAGCATCAATCAATGTTTCACGACTGAATACGTTAACATTTAAGTGATGTCCACGACTTTGAGTGTATCCATCAATCAAAGTACACAAATTATTAATTTGGGTATCAAGATCTTTGCCAAGAGATGCTGGGACAATTGAGAAAGTATTTGAAATTCCATCTCTTGCATTTTCATATTTTATTTTTGCAACCGATTCAAGTGAAGCAAGGGCTCCATTTGTATCTCTACCTGGCATTGGATTTGCGCCAGGAGCCAATGGCTCACCAGCCTTTCTTCCATCTGGAGTGCTTCCTGTCTTCTTTCCATAAACAACGTTTGAAGTAATTGTTAAGATACTTGTTGTAATTTCCGAATTCCTGTATGTTTGATGCTTTCTTAGTTTATTCATAAATGTGTCAACAATTTGAACTGCAAGTTGGTCTGCTCTTTCATCATTATTTCCATACTTAGGGAAATCTCCTTCTACTTGGTAATCAACCACAAGGCCGTTTTCATCACGAATTACTTTAACCTTTGCATATTTAATTGCCGATAAACTATCCGCAGCACAAGAAAGGCCTGCAATACCAGTAGCAAAAAATCTATGAACATTATTATCGTGCAAAGCCATTTCAAGAGCTTCATAACTATACTTGTCGTGCATATAATGGATACAATTTAGGGTGTTAACATACAGCTCAGCAAGCCATTCCATAACAAAATCATATCTTTGCATTACATCATCAAAATTCAAATAGTCGCCTTGTACTGGAGCAAACTTTGGTGTTACTTGAACTTTCTTAATTTCATCGACACCACCATTGATTGCATACAATAAACTTTTTGCAAGGTTTGCACGTGCTCCAAAGAATTGCATATCTTTGCCAACTTTCATACAACTTACGCAACAAGCAATAGCATAATCATCACCCATAAACTCACGCATTAAATCATCATTCTCATATTGAATAGCACAAGTTTTGATTGACATCTTTGCACAATATTTTTTAAAGTTTTCTGGCAAATTCTTTGACCAAAGAATTGTAAGGTTTGGTTCAGGAGCGTGTCCCAAGTTATCAAGTGTATGCAACATTCTGAATGAAGTCTTTGTTACAAGAGCTCTGCCATCTTCACCCATACCACCAATCGCTTCGGTTACCCACGTTGGGTCGCCTGAGAACAATTCGTTATATTCAGGAGTCCTCATAAATTTAACAAGCCTTAATTTCATAACAAAATGGTCAATTAATTCTTGTGCTTGTTCTTCGGTAATAACTCCATTTCTTAAATCTCTTTCAATAAAAATATCTAAAAATGTTGTATTTCTTCCAACTGACATAGCAGCACCATTTTGGTCTTTAACAGCACCAAGATAACCAAAGTATAAAAACTGCACTGCTTCTTGTGCGTTCTTGGCTGGATTAGAAATGTCAACACCGTAACTCATAGCCATTGTCTTTAAGTCATTTAATGCACGAATTTGTTCCGCTGTTTCTTCACGAAGTCTTAAAGAATTCTCATCAAATCCCTTTATTCCAGACTTTAAAAATTCTTGCTTATCAGCAATAAGTCTGTCCACTCCATAAAGTGCAACCCTTCTGTAGTCTCCAATAATTCTTCCTCTGCCGTAAGCATCTGGAAGCCCAGTGATTATTCCAACATGTCGAGCAAGTCTCATTTCTTCTGTGTACACATCAAACACGCCTTGATTGTGTGTTTTTCTGTACTTTGTAAAAATTTCTTTAATTTGTGGGTCAATCTCGAAACCGTAAGACTTTAATGCGGTCTCACTCATTCTTATTCCACCAAATGGTTGAAGCGAACGCTTGTATGGTTTATCTGTTTGAAAACCTACAATCTTTTCTAGGTTTTTATCCAAATATCCTGCACCATGGCTTGTAAGTGTTGAAACAACCGATGTATCAGCGTCCAAAACACCACCAGCCTCTCTTTCCTTTGCGTTCAAATCAAAAACCATTGCGCTCAATTTTTTTGTGGCATCTGTTGGACCACTTAGGAAACTATCGTCTCCCGTATACAATGTATAGTTGTTGTGAATAAAATCTTTTACATTTATTTCATCACACCATTTCCCTGCTTTAAATTCATTCCATTCTTCTCTCATCTATTTTTCTCCTTTTAAAATTTTATTTGCTTTTTCTACTTGTTCCTTAGTTGGAACGGATATATCTTTCAATGGGTAGTCAATACCAAGTTTTTCGTATTTTGCAACGCCCATAGTATGATATGGCAAAACTTCAATCTTGTCAACATTTTTCAAACCATCAATAAATTTTCTTAATTCCATTAAAAAGGTTTCATCTGTTGTTATTGTTGGCACCAACACGTGTCGAATCCATATTGGCACATTCTTCTCGTCTAAATATCTTGCAAAATCTAAGATATTATTATTTTCGTGCATTGTCAACTTTTTATGCCAATTCGTGTCAATGTGCTTAATATCTAACAAGACCAAGTCTGTAAATTTTACAAGTTCTTCTATCTTATTAAAAATTTCACCATTACGTCTGAATAAAACCCCTGATGTATCTAAGCAAGTATGAATACCCTCGTTTTTAAGTACTTTAAACAACTCAATCACAAAGTCTATCTGCACCATAGGCTCTCCGCCGGTAACAGTAACACCACCTTCTTCACCAAAATAATGCTTGTACTTTCTGATCTCAGACATTAATTCATCAATTGTCATTTCCTTTCCACCCGAATAATCCCAAGTGTCTGGATTATGACAATATAAACATCGCATAGGACAACCTTGCATAAAAATGACGAACCTGATACCAGGTCCATCAACAGCACCAAAAGTCTCGATTGAATGTATTTTTGCCAAATATCTTCTCCTTTATATTCCAACCTTATATTTATATCACAAATTATTAAAAATTAAAAGCCCTTTTTACAAAAAAATCAAAACTTTTAATATTTTTTCATTCGGGCATGACATTCATATCTGCTTCAGCAATACAATTTATATAGTGTGCAAGGTCGATACTTGAAACATACTCAATAAACTTATCAAGTTTATCCATTGGCAACAAGTTCTCCAACCCAACAGTTGTTGACAATTCTTGCTTACGCCTTACTTCTATATTAGCCTGTAATTCTGGCATACTTTCAATCACATCGCCTATTTCATACTTTTCAATTATTTCTTCCCCAACAAGGTCGTAACTATAATACATATTTCTAAAAAACTCTTTAAATCCAAACCTATTAATAGTTTCCTCATCAAAAAAACTATTAAAAAACAAATAATCTGTTACCAAGTGTAAAAAAACGCCAATTTTATATTCACTATCAACTACATTTGTCTTTAAATATTCATTAAGTCTTACCTTGTTTGCAAGATTGTTTTTTAACTCGTCTGTATACGTTCCAGAATAATGCGCCTTGCGTTTATCGTCGGTAAAATCAGGAGCAATTGCCCCCTTGTAAAACGCCATTTCATCATTAATTTGCCATTTATCAAGGTATCTTTTAGCGACCGCTAAATGTATACTAAAACTTGCCATATAAACCTCCTTAACTAAATTCTTGAAACATTTCCACCAGCGTCCTTTTCCTGTTTTGCCAAGTCTAGAATTTTTTTAATAAAATCGTTCTTATGTGCTGTATAAAGTTTTCTTTCTTTAAACTGCTCCAATACTCCTTGCTTCATTGTTTCATATTGCGAAATATATTCAGGATGATTTAACAGATAATCCCTAAACAAAATATGATTATTCCAATACTCACTGCCTTGTGGCTCAATATGAATATAGTGTGTTCTGCACTCCGGACTTCCCTTAGCACCAAGAACCTCCCCCTTGTCTTCGATAGAATTTTTTACATCATAACCTGCATTTTGCAACACCGGAATAACCTTCTCTAAATCGCCCAAATCCTTAACAGCAACCGCTATGTCAATAATTGGTTTTGCAGAAATCCCAGGTATTGACGTACTTCCAACGTGCTGAATATCTAATGCAATCCCTGAAAGCAACCCCTGAAGAATTTGCTTTTCTTTCTGAAATTCTATCGCCCATTGTTCATCATATGGATGCAATTCAACCTTATCTTTATGCAGACCTAACATAAAAACCCTCCTATTATTCCTTACAAAAAAGGAAGTCATTTTGACCCCCTTTCAAAACTTGGAGCTGATAGCCGGACTCGAACCGGCGACCTATTGATTACGAATCAATTGCACTACCAACTGTGCTATATCAGCAAATTTTAGATTAGTATACCATATAAAAAGTTAATTTTCAACAACTTGACAAAACAAATGCTAGGAACAAACATATAAATGTCGTTCCTAACACCTCTTTTGATAAATTCACAATGAATTTACTTTCCTACTTTTTCTTCAACAAACTTAACGAGGTCGCCAACTTTCTTAATGTTTGGAAGTTCATCGTCAGGAATAGACATTTTAAAAGTATCTTCAAGGTCCATATAAATTTCAACCAAGTCAATAGAATCTGCACCAAGGTCAGCAACAAAGTCTGCTTCCATTGTTACTTTCTTTTCGTCCACCGATAAATTTTTAACAATTATATTTCTTACGGTTTCAAACATTTGATTACTCCTTTTATCATAACTAAATTATATTATAAAACAGTGCGAATTTAATGTCAACTAATTAAAACTTTAAATCTACTTAATCTTTATAGTATCCGAAATATTGACAATTATTTCTTTTATACTATCGCCTCTTTGGATTGTAAAAGTTACTGTATCACCCTTATCCCAATTAAATATATTACTCTCAATGCTTGAAATATGATTAAGTTCTGAAACAATTTCCTTCCCATTATATCTATAAGCTACTTTTAAAAGTTTATCACCCGATAAAAAACTTCCGGAACTCTTTGCCATTTCTAAATCGTATAATTTCTGCGATCCCCTATCTGTTTCGTTATATCTGCCATTGTTCCAAACATAACTATCCCCGTACGAAAGTCCGATTGAAGGCATCATTAATATTCCACTATTACGAATAATATTGTTGGCTACACTTATTGCAATACTGCTTGGGATTGCATAAAACATTCCATGAACGACTTCATAATAAGTTAGTGTTCCGTCTGAACTCACATCCGAAAATTTTGCATTTACAATTCCTATTAAATCTCCATTCCCATTTTAAAGTCCACCTCCGCTATTACCACTATTTACACTTGCAGTATGGCTGAGATAAGTAACGTAGCTTGATTGCGATTTCGAAAAGACAACCTCTTCAACCCTTATTATCCCATTTGACACACCCAAATTTCTTCCCATTGAATTACCAATAGCAATACATTCTTCACCAACAACAATATCTGTTGAACTTGCAACTTCTGTTTGCACACATGAACTTTGTTTTAATTCTTCAGAACCCGTTACATAAAGCACTGCAATATCATAAACATAACTTCCACCCATATATTGTGCTTGAATAGGCTTTGCAGAGTCCCACAATAATACATAGTAATATCCAAATCCATTTGCAAAACCTGCAAGATCCGCAACAACGTGATAATTCGTGATTATATAAGCACTTCCCGAGCTTTTATCAAGCGAGTATATAACTCCTGACCCAAGCGAATAACTGCTTTGAAAAAAGTCTACATCGGTTTCAATATTAACACTTGGAGCACCTCCAGAAGTCGCTTTAATTGCACCCACATTTACCGTTGAAAGCATACCTTTTGCCGAAGCAAAAGCGAGATTTGACGTCTCGGTTTCTACATTAATGTTATATGTCTCTCTTTGATTTCCAACCAAATCGATTTGATTATATAGCATTACAACAGCAACTACTAAAAGAATGCAAATCAAAAACTGAAATATATCAACAAAACCCAACTTTTTGCGTTCAGATGGCTGCTGTCGAATTTCTCTGTTTTCATTCTTTGCACGACTTCCTCTTGTTATCGGCTCATCATCATATGGAATTTTATAACTGTCATTCTCATAATCATCTTCTCCGAACACGCCTAACTCTCCTTATACTATTTTACTTCAAAATTTTTATGCTTTTTAATCGCTAACACAATATTATACACGGCAATTCCAAGCAAAACAACCAATGATATCCACAACATTACTTTTACCGTTGAAGTTTTGTTGGTCTCTTTTTGTACTTTCACCCACAAATTATTATTTTCCAGTCCGTCTTCATTGTCGCTGTTCATAAGTCTATCGTCATAAACCTTTATTGTTATTCCCGACTCTCCTTTTTTAAGCCCTTTAACTTTTACGACTTGCTTAACATTGTCTACTTCTACAATCTCAATAACCTTATCATCATCTGCGACAAACTCTATGACGGCATCTTTAAATACTGGGTGTATATGATATTTTAGTTCATACATTTCATCGATATTTACTGTAACCTCATCATCATCAAACTAAGCACCAGTTCCATAACTTTGCACTTTTAATCTCAATCTCTTTAGGGCTACATAATCTCCATTTCCTTTACCAGCCAAAAAGCACACATCATATTCATTATTTTCCAAAAGTATTGCCTTTCCGTAATATTCATCCGTAGTCATACCATTTGATGACACTTCTACCTTATAGTATTGTTCATTCCTAAAATTATTAGAAAGCAAATTAACGTCCCCTATCCATAAACTTTTGAAAACATCAAAAATTGATGGGAGTGTGTAATATTCACCTATGTATAAGGACTGAGTTATGTCTTGTAATTCATTTAGTTCTACTACACAAAAAGCTTGTTTTTCATCGCAACCAATAGTATTGTTTACAGCCTTCTTGATAGTTAAAGAATATACATTCAGCCCAAGAGGCAATATACTATCATTATCCTGACGTACATAAAAATATGTTAAATCTAAAACCTTTTGCCCAACATCTGTTCCATCAACAATCAAGCCGTCAGTTGATGCTGTTGCAGTTGTAAATGGTAAAGTTATTAAATTCCAACCCCAAGGAACATTATTTGCCGAATAGAACATAATATCATATTGATAATTATCAAAGTCCTTTTGCAAAATATTAAACAATTCGTCCTCATCAATGTGCCATTCAATATATTTAGAGCCATCTTCCGAAGAAAAACCTATGGTAAGATCCGTCATAGTATGTAAATCAAAATACAGCCAAGCTTGTAGTGCCAACTGACTTTGTTCGTTATCGCCAACATCAAACTCGTCAAAAAAACCGGACACATCAATTCTATCATTCAAAAGTTTGACACCATTTCCACCATCGACTAAATCTGGCACCCAACTTGTACCATTCATACGCTCATTATTTTTATTCATTGGAGCAAAGTTTATAATCTTACTTCCCGTCTCATAATCTGAAACTAAAAAAGTTCCCGAAAATTGTTCGCTTGCTTTCGCAACGCCAAATACTTGTGAACCCCCTGCAAATAAAAGTGATACACAAATAAATGCCATTGACAATATTAACAAACTTTTTCCAAGAACTTTTTTCATCTAACCTACTTTAAAAAAATGTACGTGTTATATTTTCAATCTGCCAATCAATTTGCTTTTGACCCGACTCTTTTAAAATCTCATTTGTCTTCGAGAAGTGTTTGCAACCAAAGAAACCGTTGTACGCAGACAATGGACTTGGATGCGAGGCCATAAGTATGCTATGCTTATTCTGGTCAATTAAAGAAGCCTTTTGTTTAGCATTGTTCCCCCAAAGCAAAAAAACTATTCGATTCTCTTTTTCATTAAGCGACTTTATTACTGCATCAGTAAATTCTTCCCATCCCAGTGGACGATGTGAGTTTGGCTGACCTTCCCTTACTGTTAACACACTATTTAAAAGTAAGACCCCCTGTTTTGCCCAAGGGACAAGATATCCATTATCTGGCACATACCCACCAATATCATCTGCAATTTCCTTAAATATATTAACCAAAGAAGGTGGAGTTGCAACACCTGGCATCACCGAAAAACAAAGCCCGTGTGCTTGCCCCTCTCCGTGATATGGGTCTTGGCCAATAATTACCACTTTTACCTCTTTATATGGGGTCAGTTTAAACGCTGAAAATATTTTATTCTCAGCCGGATAAATCTTATGAGTCGCATATTCACGCTCAACCTTGTCAATAATAGATTTGAAATATTCTTTTTCAAATTCGCCATCCAAGATAGAATCCCAATCATTTTGAAAAAATTGCATACCCTAGCCTCCTAATATAAAGTATAAAATAACACTATAAGGCTATAATACCACAAAACTTATTTCATTTCAAGAGGCTTTATTACTCCCAAATAGCATAAATTGTTGTATCATATCTGATAGGTTTGTCAAAATCAAACAATTTCTTTCCTTCTGGGTCAGAGTACCAACCCTTAAAAGTTTTCCCTTCCTTTCTGGAACCTCTGGCACAAGCATTGTCTGACCCGCTTCAAGAGTTTTCACATCAAGCATTTCATCGCCTCTGTCAATTGTAACTACGATTTGATAATGATTTGAATGGTCTACAATTTTGTAAAGACCATAGCCCAAAACCACCGCAGCAATTACGCCTGCAACAACAAAAATCCAAAGTGTTTTCTTCATAAATTTCTCCAAACTTATAAACTCTAATTTATTATACAACAGTTTTTATGAAAATCAAAACAAAAATTGATAGATGGCAAACATTTGTATAATATATATTTTGCAATAATATTTGATTTTATAATTTGTAGTGTGATATAATGAAAATAATGAAATTTGAAGCTAAGTCATTTTTAATATTCAGAATTGTAGCGGTAATATTTTATGGATTAATATTACTGACAATGTTTATGCCAATGCTCTCTTTAGATAAATACGTAGAGTATGAGTTTTACGACGCCGAATACTATGGAAAATACGAAAGTTATGCAACTCCTCTTGCTACTAAGATAACGCCTCTTGACTTAATGAAAAACGTAAAAGTGGAAGACAAAACCGTTAGCCAATATAGACGGCAATATTTAAAAGTTGAAAATGCACTCGAAAAACAATATGATAATGGTGAACTAACAAGACAAGAGTTTGAGCAACTGCTTTCAGAAGAACCCATCACAAATGTTTACTACGTATCAGCAATATATAACGGCACCGCAGACTACGCTCGAATGCAGGATAAAATCAACCTTATTTCATTAGTGATGATTGTAGTTTACGCATTTGCTACAATTATGTTGTTGTTTAATATTTTTAACCTCGTATTTAATGCTAAGTTTATTTATATCACAAATGCACAAGCCTCGTGGATTTATACTGCAGCCTCACTAATATTTGTAATATATATTTTTTCTACCAGCTTTACAAACTTCAACACCTATGGTGAAAATGCCGGTGTATTAGAGTCTACAATGGTTTGCTTATCTGCAAAATCACCATTCATTATACTTTTAGTCTCTGAAATCATATACTCTGTAATTTCATTAATTGTAAGCTCCAAATTTAATAAATTTTTTACTTACGTTGAAGAAGTTCCCGAATTTATTTCATACAGAATAAAAAAAGAAAGCAAAAAGCCATATATTGCCCCAACAGCGCAAAACAGCAACCGCCCAAAAGCATATTACACCAAAAAACATAAAAAACATAAGAAGAAAAAGAAAAATGGAAAAAAACGATAAATTTAATGGAACAATAATCGATATAAACGATGACGGCGATGGAGTCCTAAAATTTAATAACGAAGTCATATTTATCCCAAACACGTGGTTAAATGAAGAAGTTGAAGGTATAATAATTAACGCAAAAAGCAAGTTTGCAATAGGTAAAGTTACCACCATAAAAAATGAAAGCAAACATCGAATCATCCCACCTTGCCCTTATGCGTATTCTTGTGGTGGATGCACGCTTCAGCATATTACTTACGACGAACAATTAAAATTTAAAGAGGAAAAACTTAAACATATCTTTAAAAAGGTCGCTAATATTGAAATTTCTCCCCAAAATATTGTCTCAGGGACAAATATAAGATATAGAAACAAAATTTCATTACCTGTTAATGAGCAACTACAAATTGGACTTTTCAGAACCAATAGCCATAATATTTTGGAAATTGATGACTGCTTAATTTCTAAAAGTTGGACAAAGCCTTTAATCTCTGCTGTAAAAAGCTATATGATTGAAAATAATATATCTGGTTATAACGAACGAACCAAGTCGGGTCTTGTAAAACACATCGTCGCAAGGGAGATAAATGACTCGGTTTTAATCTCTATTGTCATAAACGGCGATACCTTGCCAAACAGCGAAAATTTGATAGCAAAACTAAAACCCATTTTCCCAAGTTTCGGATTAAACATAAACATAAACAAACTCCATAACAATGTTATACTAGGAAGTAGTTTTAAACATCTTTATGGACTTATAGAATTAACTGCCACCAGCGACGGGCTTACCTACCCCGTAAACAACGCAAGTTTTTTACAAGTTAACAATGAAGTTGCAAATAAAATTTATGATAAAGTTGTATCTTATATCGAAAACAGCGATGTCGTTATTAATGCATATTCTGGTGCTGGGCTTCTAACCGCAAAATTAAGCAATTTTGCCAAAACAGTATATGGAATTGAAATAATAAAAGAAGCAACAGACTCCGCAAATTGCTTAGCAAAAGAAAATAATATATCAAATATGATTAACATTTGCGGGGATTGTACAATTGAAATCCCAAAATTACTAAAGCAGGGTATAAAAAATCACATTATTGTTGTTGACCCACCAAGAAAAGGTTGTGACAATACGGTGCTTGACGCAATTTTAAAATCTGAACCCCATAAAATAATCTATGTATCATGCAACCCTAATACTCTTGCAAGAGATATAAAAATTCTTTTGCAAAACAATAGCTATGAAATTAAGGAGATAACTCCGTTCGACATGTTTCCACATACTGCACACCTTGAAACAGTAGTTTGCCTTACAAAAATTTAAAAAGTTTTATACACCAAGGAAAAATATGAATATACAAATTAAAGAAGTCTTAACAAAACGCGACTTAAAAAAATGGGTCGAATTCCCCAATGGGTTATATAAACATAATCCCAATTTTGTACCATTCTTAACAACAGATGAAATAAACACATTTACTAAAAACAAAAATCCGTCTTACGACTTTTGTGATACTAAATTGGGGAGAAAAAAATGAAAATAGTTATCCAAGAAACGATGTTTGACACGCTTCTCAAAGGTGT
>JAGBBI010000086.1 GCA_017938565.1 Clostridia bacterium | reverse complement strand
TGAAATTTTTTTGTTTGCTACATTTGCACTTCTTTTGTCTGCCATAAAACTCTCCTTTGTTAATCAAATTTCTACTACGCTGAAAACTCAAACGCTTTTGTTATGAATACATAGCAACGAGAAAACCACCCCGTCATTAACTTTAAAGCCCCAAAACCCCTTTGACTAGTCATCACCGCTTTCGGGATTTTCGGTTTCACTTTCGGCATTATTATTCGCATTGTTTTCCGCACTTTCCATTTCACGACTACGGTCCATCTCTCTTGCAAACCAAACCAAAAGCGGACTTACTCCATCATCGTTTCTTACAAGATGAGTACGGCGCAACTCCCCATAGATTTTGCTGTATGGGAATTCTTCAACAATAACTTGAACAATTTCTGCCAATGTCGAAATTTTGTTGCGGTACAACCCAAAACAGGTTGGCGAGATATTCTCTAAAGCAATTTTTTCGTTGCTTTCGTCAACAACCTTGACCAATTCATCAATACCACCGATGTCAAAATTTGAGCGAATTAGGCTTTCGAAAAAATCGTCTTCATCAAAAAATTTTTCGGGTTTAAGCATTTTAAGACACCACTCGACAAAACTTTTTTGCCCCATCTTAATGTCCTTTCTGCAATCGTCATAAAGGTTCATAATTTTGATTTTAAGCAATTCTTCCGAACTTAAATCACTTGGCATAATTAAATTTCCCCCAAACTTTAATTACTCAACGGTGCCAGAAACCCATAAATTTTACATCAAACTTATTCGCTTTCTTTCAAAAAACCAACCCTAACACCGAACTTATTTTATGCTAAAATTTTATCATAAAACGCAAAAAAAGTCAATAGCAAACCTGCAAATAAGCCTCGAATTTTGAGCAAATTTCAACCGATTTTCAAAGCAAAAGATTATGAATTTTAACAATCGCAACCTTACTTTTCTTCACCCACTACAACTCAGTCCAACCGCCCCAAACATTCATCCCAAAACACCACACATCGCCAAAAAGCCCCTAATTTCAGCCCTATTTTAAACCTCGCAAAACCACACATCGCAAAAACCACCCCATTTCACCCCAATTCAAGCCTCAAAACAGCAACTTACATTTCACCCAATTTTTACCTATTTTTTAGCCATACAAAAACAAGCCCTCGCTTACCATAACCGAAAAATTAACAACACAAAATTTTTGCCAACCACCGTCCATAAAAAATTTTTATCAAAAACCAAAAACACACAAGCCACAAAAAAAGACCGGCAAAATTTCGCCAGTCTTTTTAGCACAAGTATTTAGTTAAACCAAATCTATAACATTCCTATTTCTCTTTGTCATTAAAAACTTTACCTTATCCTGCCACGACAATTCTTTTGTCCACTCATAAGTAGTTGGCAAAAAACTCACAACATTCCCTTTCATTGATTTAAATGGCTCATCATAACAAATCACCACACTTGGCTGTATCACCTCTAACATTCTATTGTACCCAAGAAGAAACTCTTCTTCGGCATTTTCTCGATAATAGGTACATACAGCAACAACAGAACCCCTTTCTACTCCATCAAAACAAAATTTAAATGAACGTTCATCACCCCACGCAATCGTTGGGATAACTCTCAACCCCTTACTTTGCCAATAAGCTCCACACCATCTATTTTTAAATACGCTTTCAATCTGTAGTGCTAATGGCATATTTGTAAACAAACTAAAATCTGGCGAAAGCAAAGCATAAAACTCAGACAGTTTCTCAATTTCATCTTCATAACAATCATAAACCTTTTCAAACTTCCAATCATGTGTAAAGAAATGTATAGTTTTATTCTTATTATCTTTTTCGCCAGTCTTAGCATCAACAAAACTCAAAAATTGACGTTTGTTTAAATCAATATCTTGTTTGTGTATAAACGGCATATCATACTTACCGCAGACACGAAATTCATTTCTTACAAGTTTCTTTTTGTTTTTTTGTTTTTGTCTTTCGTAATCTGTTAATTCTTTCATAAAACCAAACCTTACCAAAATTAATTAAATTGATTTTAACCTATACATGCATAAAGCACGTCGAAAACTAATCACAATGCATAAATCCAGACCACTCAACCTCATCCCACATATCTTTTAACAGCCTGCCATCTAGTGTTGACCTACTTGCGAAATCATTTTTTGAATAAAATTCTTGTTTAAACCTATTGCAACCATAAACAATTTTATATTTATTTTTTCTATCACCTAATAAGTCAACTTCAAATAATTCACCTTTATACTTAAAAAGCATTTCACCATAAAAAAACAATCCATTCAAAAAATTTTCAAAAGATGCTTTAAACTTTCGCCCTTGATTATATTGTTCTTTGGCTTCCGAGAGTGGTACAAGATTAGGATAACTAATTTTATTCACCTTTTCAAATTCGTACTCGTTTTCATTCTGCACCCAACCACAATTTTCGCACTCGCCGTTGCCAAATTGGTCAACCAATACGATTCGACCACATACGTCGCACTTTTTTATTTCATTTTTCTTATAATAATCTTTTATATCCATAAAGCATCTCCTCAAATATAGTGAATATAATCGGGGTCTTCCCAATTTTCACTTCTAATCCCCTTCTCTCCCCGCCATTCCCATACATGGTCATGCGGGAATTTATGATTTTTAAATATATCTTGAT
>JAGBBI010000085.1 GCA_017938565.1 Clostridia bacterium | reverse complement strand
TTTTAAGTACGTGCTCAGGATATATACGTCCATTGGCGTTTTCAACGCCGTATTTTTGGAATACAGCGGAAACTATAAAATGACGAGGACAATGAAAATCATCTTCCATTTTAGAATTTATATCTTCGAATAATTTTTTATTATCTCCACATTCCACAGAAATATAACCATCGTGTTCAATAAGCAAACCAGTTCCCGATTCACCTTTACGTATTTCAACTAAATTTTTTCTATCCATAGTTATACTATTTTTTTGTTTATCACTTTTCTTATGGCTTCTTCAACCATATTAGCGATGTCGTTTTCTGTTATTTTAAAACGGTGAGAAGATTCGTTTACACTTTCGTCTTCCTTTTGTACACCTTTATTATATATGTCTATCTGTTTATAAATATTTGAAAAAAGTTCGTGGTTCAATTTCGTGTCGTTTATTGAAGATATATGGTCGGCCCCATCTCCATCGAAAGAGAATCTTTTATCATTAATTAATATCGTATAAGAATGACCACCATTTCCTAAGCACCCCATTTGTACTAACATCTTAATTAACGATTTTCCTGAAGCAGGATTACAGGTCACATTTGCTGTATATTTAGGATAACTTTTTTCATTAATGGTATAATCAAGGCTTTTGATAGATAATTCTTTACAGAACAAATCTACTTCTTCCCAAGAATTTTGATTTTTATTATCAACGTCGAGCCTAACCAATGCATCTTTAAGTTTATTATCTTTAAGATATTCTAAGATGGGATAAACGCCACCGTCGTCAAACACGCCCTTTCTCTCATTATAATAGGCGTTAAAATCTATTTTAATTTTCACTTCATTCATAATTCATCTGGGTGTATATAGTCGTCGGTTATTATTCCCTTATCTTGTTTCATCTTAGTCATTTTATCCACAAATTTATCGTATTCAATGTCATTTTTTGCTTTATTAGAAATTTTAGACATAATTTCTTTACCTTTTCGTGTTTTGGCAAAAACTTCTTTCATTAAAAAATTAAATTTATTTGTAGATAACTTGGATACTCTTTGTAATAAATAGGGTAATTCATTAGAATTAATATCATTAAAGGTATTAGAAAATAATTCCCACAATAAAGGCCCCAATTTCATATCCCACGGTTCGGCTTTTAAAAAATCGGATTTGCCTATAACTACTGTAGCCATATGTCTATCTTTTGGTAAGCCGTGTGAAATAAATAATTCCAAAAACCCTCTTATTAATTCCGACATTAACACGGGTAAAATTACACCTTGTGCTTCAACTTTCACCTTACTTTCTTCATTGCCAAGAGAAACCTCCACTGTACCAATTTGCATTTTCTGTTCATCAGTTAAACCGAAATCGCCTTTAGTATATAAAAGGTATGTATTTAATGCTATAATTTTGTTGTACAAATCTTTCAAATTTGGATTTAGGCGTTCTACATCAGACATATAACTATCAAAATCATTTGACATACACATAGCACCACCCATACATAAAGTGTTTAAAATTCTACGTTTATAGACCTCACTTTTTATTGCCATAGCATCTGATACTGCCTCAAGTTCTTCATCTCCGTCAATAGGGTCTAATATTACAGATGGTTTATCAAGGTTAATTTCGTCTGCTAATGCAACCTCAATATCTACAGTTTCTTCTGGAACACCAAATAAATCAATTACATAGTTAACGCAAATTTTCTCCAATTCATTTCTAATTGGCTCCTCCATTTTTTTACATTTAAGAATAAGTTTTGAAAGAGCGGGCTCCAACTCGGTTTCTTCAATGTCATTTATTTCACCGATTTCTTTTAGTTTATTTTTTGCTTGTTCAAAACCTTGTTCAGTTAATTTAAGTAAA
>JAGBBI010000084.1 GCA_017938565.1 Clostridia bacterium | reverse complement strand
TAAAACAAAACGGATATACTGACCTTGACGATTTCGGCACAGTACCGTTGCCGGAAGGTTACAAGGTTGACCCTTGGTATAACAGTGAAAACGGCAGTTTTTACGGGCTTGACGGTATGGCAGAAAATTTTGTTCGTGTTATGGATGCACATCCGCCTTATGTTGACCCTATGGAGATGCTATGCGGCAGATGGCGTGATATGCTTGTAAATTACCGCGGCGATATGCACTATATGCCCGAATGGCGTAAAAAGCAACTTAAAGGCACAGAAATGAGCGGCGTTACGGCAATGTGGAGCAAGCGTTGGGACGAGAAAAACTTCCCGTACGACCATTTGAAACCCCTGCAGAAAAAGTATAATATACAGACAGGTATTGATTCGGATGCTCATTTTGCCTGCGATTATAGAATAGGATTTGAATTGGGATTCGGCGGTTTTATTGAGAAAATAGATAAATACCGCAAATTAAATCCCGATAAAAAAGATTTTTATGATGCTGAAGAAAAATGCGTCAAGGCAATTATCCGTTTTATAGACCGAAATATTGAAGAAATCGAGCGTCAAATTGAAACAGAAGTGCGTCCTGAACTAAAAGAAAGCCTTAAAGAAATGCTGGTTGTTAATAAAAATATCAGAACCGGTGCACCAAAAACTTTTTATGAGGTTTGTCAGTGGGTGGCATATTTCAACTGTGCTTCAAGAATTTACACTCGTGACGGCGCAGGTTTTCAGATGGATACATTGCTTTATCCTTATTATGAAAATGATGTTAAAAACGGCATATTAGATGATGAAAAAGCAAAATTCCTTATTGCAAATCTACTGCTCACAGACCCGCATTATTATCAGGTTTCTGGAGTAGATGAAAATGACAGGGATATGACAAATCATCTGTCATACCTTATTTTAGATGCTTGTGACAGTATAAATATTTCTGCAAATGTAACAGTAAGATATCACGAAAATTGCGACCGTGAGTTCTTTAAAAAGGCGGTTTATTATCTGCTGAAAAATAAAAACGGATGGCCGAGATTCTGTAGTGATAAGAACCTTTCCGAGGGTTATATGAAAAATGACGGTGTCGATAAGAAAATTGCACGGAACAGAATAGCCGTTGGCTGTAACTGGATGTGCGTGCCGGGACTTGAATACCCTATGAATGATACCGTTAAAATAAATATTGCTAAAGTATTTGAAAATGCTCTTGATGATATGAAGACCGAATCTGTTAAATCTACAGACCGACTTTTTGAACTTTTCGGTGAGCATCTTAAAAAGGCGGTTGAAGTAACTGCAGCAGGAATAAATCTTCATATTGACCATCAGGCTAAGGTGACCCCTGAACTTATAATGAACCTTATGATGAAGAATACTCTCGAAAAGGGTATGGATATTTCTGAATGTGCCGAACTTTATACAGTTGGAATTGACGGTATAGGTCTTGCGGTGGTTGCAGATTCATTTGGCGCTCTTGCAACAAGAGTAGAGCAAGAAAATGTTATTTCCTGGGATGAGGTTTACAGAAAACTTGAAAATAATTATGACGGTGTTGAGGGCGAAAGGGTAAGATTAATGTTAAACTCTGCCCCTAAATACTGCGGCGGAAATACTGTTTCAGATAAATGGGCACAAAAGTTGCGCGACTGTTTTGTTACTACTATGCGTGCTCAGCCTATGCCAAATGGCAGACAATTAGTTCCTGGTTGGTTTTCGTGGGCGAGAACTATTGAATACGGTGCCGCTGTTGGCGCTACACCGAACGGTAGAAGAAACGGAGAACCTGTATCTCACGGTGCAAATCCTAATTCCGGCTTTAGAAAAGACGGTGCACCAACTGCGCAGTCAACAGGTATTGCGCTTGTTCAGTGCGGTTGGGGAAATACCGCTCCTTTGCAGATTGAATTTGATCCGCTTATATCAATGGAAGAGGGTGCGGTCGGAAAAGTTATGCAGTTGATAGAGGGACATTTTAACCTCGGTGGAACGCTTATAAATATTAATGTGCTTGATGGTGAAAAACTGATTGAAGCCAACAAAGACCCCGAAAAATATCCCGATTTAGTTGTAAGGGTTACGGGCTTTACTGCATATTTTGTTTCACTTTCACCTGAATTCAGACAACTCGTTGTTGATAGATTTTTAAAAGGTATTTAACAAAATCAATATAGAATGTTTAATTCGATAAGAAAAGGAGAGAGACCATAATGCAAAAATATGCCTGGAAAGCGCAAATTAAAGAAGGATGCTTGAATGAATATATTCGTAGACACAACGATTTGTGGCCTGAAATGAGAGAAACGTTGTTAAATGCAGGTATAGAAAATTATACGATTTGGAACGTAGGCAATGAAATGTTTGGTTACTATGAATGTAAAAAAGGGATTGAGTATGCCGCTAGGTATCAAGCCGAGAGTGATGTTGTTAAAAAATGGAATGAATATATGAAGGATATTTTGATTATGGAGATGGATCCTATAACAGGAGCCCAACCCTTACTTGTAAAAGTATTTGAATTCAATTAATATGGAGCGGTGTGTACTTGAAAAGACTAAATATACTTTGTGACACTGTTTTTTACAGCAATATGTTAAACAATCACCACCCGAAGAAATAATTGAAGAATTAGTAAAAAAACTATATGGTAACATTATT
>JAGBBI010000083.1 GCA_017938565.1 Clostridia bacterium | reverse complement strand
TTTTTAGTCCAAAAGCCTTAGCCTGACCTGGGATTGTAAAGCTTTTAAC
Organism: Clostridia bacterium; assembly: GCA_017938565.1. The sequence goes on along the minus strand of JAGBBI010000083.1, from coordinate 1,837 downwards.
ACTTGTGTTTTCGCTATCAAAAACAATATCATCTGGATAACCAAGTTTTTTCCCATCTACAATATTTATAATTTCCTTTTGTTTCAAATCGACAAAATTCAATAACATAAGCCACTTCCATTTTTTAATTTTGCATACTTTACTTTTTAATTGGTAAAAATAACCATTAAGGAGGTGCAAAATGGCAAATAAAGTAATGATATGCGGAATAGACACTAGTACTCTACCAAAAATTTCCAACGCAGAGATGATTGAACTTCTTAAAAAGTGCCAATCTGGAAATGAGAACGCCAGAGAACAGTGTATATTCTATAATATGCGACTTGTGTTATCAATAGTCCAAAGATTTAATCTCTCGAAAGATGTTGTTGACGATGTTTTTCAGGTTGGAATGGTTGGACTAATTAAATCAATCGACAACTTTAACGTTAACTTAGGTGTACAATTTTCCACCTATGCCGTTCCAATGATTATTGGTGAAATTAGAAGATTTATGCGTGATAGAACCAGTATTAAAGTAACACGAAGCCTTAGAGATGTCGCATATCGAGCATTGCGTGCAAAAGAAGAAATTGAGAAAGATTCAATTGAAGAGGCTTCGGTATTAGACATCGCTAAAAAAATTGAAGAATCCCCTCACACTGTATCGGACTCACTATATGCAATTATGGACCCTATCTCTATATTTGAAAATGTATACAGCGACGGAGAAGACAGCCTTCAATTATTCGACCAAATCAAAGACAGCAAATCCACAGAAGAGAACTGGATTGAAAAAACTATTCTTGAAGATGGCATCAACGAACTTCCCGAAAGAGAAAGAAACATATTACATCTAAGATATTTTATAGGAAAAACCCAAACCGAAATTTCTAATGAAATAGGAATTTCTCAGGCTCAGGTTTCACGCCTTGAAAAAGACGCCATCAAACACGTAAAAGCATATCTTACAAAATAACACTTATTCTTCACACAAACGTAGCAAAAAGACATATTATCATTATTTAGATAATATGTCTTTATTTTATATAATAGTTCCGCCGGCACAATGAAGTTCATAGATTAAAATATCATTTTTATAAATTCTTTCTAATCCTGTAAAGTTTTCCATTGTTCCAGATTGTTCAAATGTATATTTATATTCTCCATTAACAAATTTGCTAGGGCCTCGCACCGGCAATACAGAATTATCAACTCCAACTTGCATTAAAGCTGGACGCAAAGCATTATCCATAGCTTCTTCACTTAAATTTTCAACAACTGAATATCCATTGTAATTCATAGCCCAAATAGGTTTATCGTCAATATAAACGACTTCTGAGCCAATAAACTTTTCTCCACCAAAATATGTATCGTGATAGCAAAGTTTTTTATTGTTAATCGTTTCTTTATATTCATAATCTTTTGAGCCAAGACGTGAAGAATTAACTTTCGCAGCATTCCCGTTGGCATAAGTATTTTTCTTTGCTCTAATTAAAAAATCTAATATTGATTTCTTAACAAAAACTTTATCATTGTAAAAATGATTATCTTTTAGCATTTTTTCTATTGAGCCAAATTTGCAATTACAAATTTTTTCACATAAATTTAATGCTTCATCATCTTTGTAGTTATTTACAACATACTTTTTATAACCGTTGTCCAAGTGAAATATAAAAACAACATTGTTATTATTACTTGAAATGTATTCGTTCCAAAATCCCACATTTAATTGAGATTTAATAAAATCTTCCCATATTTTATCTTTTTCTTCTGGGAAAGATACCATAAAATTGTTTTTATCTTCTTCAATTTTAAATCCTTGTTTTTCAGCATATCTTGAATACATTCTATATAA
>JAGBBI010000082.1 GCA_017938565.1 Clostridia bacterium | reverse complement strand
GCATTACAATCTCTTTCGCTTCACGTTCTGCATTATCACGTGCTTCTTGTTCAAGTTTTTTAACTAAGGTGCCCGCCTCTTTCCTTGCGTCTTCTTCTATTGACTTAACAAGTTCAGCCTTAGCATTCTCTTTTGTTAAACCGGCAACCCTTTCAAGTTCTTTTTTAATTTCCTCACTTCTTTTTTCAAGTTCGCTTTGTGCATTGTCAATTTCTTTCAGTTTATTTTCAATCGCTTCCTTTTGTTCATCGATTGAAAGTGATTTTTTATCTAGCACTTCTTCTTTTTTATCTAGCGTTTCTTCTTTCTGTCTTAAACGATTTTCAAGTTTTGTTACTTCAACTCGTCTTTCTTTTAATTCTTCCTCTGCTTCGTTTTTAAGTTTTAGCGCTTCTTCTCTTGCTTCAATCATAGCTTCTTTCTTCAAAACTTTAACAGAGTTCTCAGCTTCTTCAATAATTTGCTTTGATTTTTGTTTAGCATCTTCTAGCTTTTTAGTGTTATACAAATTAGAACCAAATATTCCACCGGCGACACCGACACCCAAAGCAACTATACTGATAATCACACCAAGTAGGGTCATTTTTACCTCCATATTAAATTTTTATTGTTCACGAATTGGCATATAATGCAATGCCAAATATATATCATTGATAAAATCAATAACTTCGACCAATTACTAGTGTAACACCCCAATTTATAAAATGTCAAGTTTATTTATACTTTATTTAACCACAAACTATTACATCCACACCGCTACCACACACATTAGATATAACTACATCATGAAAATTTGGCTTCTTGTCTAGTTTGATTTTTGCAAGCTCTGCCATACAATCATCTATTTTATCTTTTGGAATTGTTCCGTTTGTTTTAACTGGAACTACACCTCCATTATACTTTACAAGAGATGAAACACTTCTTTGTGGATTTGTTAGTTCATTCTTCGCATAAATTTCTCCACGTATACACGTATTCCCCGAGACCTTTATTTCATCGCCATCCTTTACGACCGTCAATTCACAACCCAACGGACACATTATACAATTAAAAATCTTTGTCATTATATTTTACTCTCCATTTCAACTATAATATCGGACATTAAACCATCTTTGTTGACTTTAATAGTTTGCATTTCGCCAGCATTTGCTGAAATAACAAATTTCTTTGCAATTACATTTCCATTTACATCTTTGACTAATATATTCGTTTTTACATATTTAGATACTACCCTAAACAAAATTTCAATTTCGCCCGAACCCTCGAAATAGGAATTTGGCATTGTATATCTAACCCCATTTCCAGCCTTTATTTCGTGAGAAATTCCATAGCTTAAATTTCCCTTGGCATACTCGCTTGCATACCTACCAGTCTTCAAAGATTCGGCAGTAACAAAGTCCACAAGGTCATGAACATGAAGCACATTTCCACATGCAAATATTCCATCTAGAGAAGTCTCATTATACTCATTTACAATAAAACTGTTTGTCTTTGGATTCATTTTAGCGTCTTTAATTAGCCCATTTTCGGGGATAAGCCCCACCGAGAGTACTAAGCCATCGCAAGGATAATACCTCTTAGTGGTGTCAATTATTTTTCCATTATCATCAACTTTTGCAACGTAAACACCTTCTATATTTGGATATCCAACAACCTCTGCAACCGTCGTTGAAAGATAAAGAGGTATATTAAAATCATTTAAGCACTGTGAAATATTTCTCTTTAAACCACTAGTTGTTTTTTGAACTTCCAACACCATCTGAGGCTTTGCCCCTTCAAGTGTTAGCCTTCTTGCCATAACTAATCCGATGTCTCCGCTTCCTAAAATTATAGGATTTTTGCAAGGTAACTTCCCATAAATATTAACCCATTTTTGAACTTGTCCTGCTGTCCATACGCCATTTGGCCGCTCGCCCGCCATTGCAATTGCTCCAGCAGTTCTCTCTCTGCAACCAACAGCAACTACCACAGCCTTACATCTTAAATTGATTACTCCGTCCTTATTCTTAATCGCAACCAATCCAGACTTCACTGTTTCAACATAACTTGAAAGAAATAATCTAATATTACTTTTCTCAACTAGCTCAATAAAACGACGTGCGTATTCTGGACCTGTCATTTCCTCTCCGAAATGATGAAGCCCAAATCCTGAATGAATACATTGTTTTAAAATCCCACCCAGCCTTTCTTCACGCTCAACAATTGCAACTTTTGAGCCATTTTTTTCAGCTTCAAGTGCTGCCGCCATTCCGCTTGGCCCACCACCTAAAACTACTACATCAAACATTTCTTCTTTAATCATCTAAGCCATACCTCCATCAGGTTTAATATCACTCTTAATTATCTTTGAACCTTTGGCATCTTTTTCAATATCATCAAACCTAATATTATTTGCTTTTGCAATTTCTTCCATAACTGAAAATATGCAAAATCCCCCTTGACAACGCCCCATACCAGCCCTTGTTCTACGTTTAACCGCATCAACCGTCCTTGCTGGGATTGGAGAGTTTACAGCATCAATAATTTCACCAAGTGAGATATTCTCACACTTGCAAACAACTTTCCCATAACTTGAGTTTTGTAAAATTAACTCGTTTTGTTCTTCCAAACTTAAATCTGCCATAATCACTTTCTTTGGTAAAGACTTTAACTCTTTAATCTCTGCATTTGGATTCAATCCTAAAAGTTCTGCAACCATTTCTGCTATTGCTGGAGCAGAAGAAAGACCAGGTGAACAAATTCCTGCAAGATTTATGACATTCTCTTTTAATTGGCTTTTTTCAATAATAAAGTCCTTTCCCGAAATATTTCTAACGCCACTGAACACCCTAATGTTTCCACGCAATGGAAGGTTCGGCATTTCTGACAAAGCCTTTTCTCTAACTTCTCCTAATCCTCCCGATGTAGTTTTTGTACTAGTATCACTTTCGTACGAAGTTGGCCCAACTAATATATTCCCCGCAACAGTGTTAGTAATTAATATCCCCTTTGATTCTTTCGTTGGCAAAGGAAATATTGTATGTGAGCATACATTCGAATGATTTTTATCTAAGATATAATACTCGCCACGTCTAAACTGCAACGGATAGGTTTCACTACCAATCAATTCAGCAATAGAGTTATAACCGCTTCCGCAAGCATTAATTATAACCCTAGCATTTACCTTTTCATTCCCGTTTGAAATTTGATAAATACCATTTTCGTAATGTACCAATTTCGTGTCAAAGCACAATTTCACAACTGCACCGTTTATTACTGCTTCCTCTGCAAAAGCTACTGCCAGTTCGTATGAAGGTACTATGCACCCTGTAGGAGCATAAAGTGCATATTTAATATCTTTCGAAAGCATAGGTTCCATCTTATGTAATTCATCAGAATCTACAATTCTAAGGCTCTCAACCCCATTTGTTTCACCTTTCACTTTTAATTCCTTTAAATGTTCTAAATCATTGCCAACAACTAAATGTCCGTTGTTTACAATTTTAACACCCAATCTTTTTGCTATTTCTGGAAATAGTTTAGCCCCACGCACATTAAGTTGTGCTTTTAGCGTACCCGGTGTACAATCAAAACCAGTATGAATAATTGCACTGTTTGCTTTACTTGAACCAAAGCCGACATCACTTTCCTTTTCAAGCAAAATACAAGATTTGCCAAGCCTTGTTAACTTGTTTAATATAGCAGAGCCTACTACTCCACCACCGATTATTGCATAATCAAAATTCATTAATAGATAACCCCCATTTTAAATTCTGATATTATTTTACCATATAACAAACAAAACTAGCAAACAATTAAATTTATTTTTTGTAAATTAAAAATATAACTG
>JAGBBI010000081.1 GCA_017938565.1 Clostridia bacterium | reverse complement strand
TTCCTGCGTATCTTCATTATAAAGGTCATTGAATTTTTCCTGTTCATAATATACTTCCTCAGGAATTGTATCTGTAGTCCAACTTCTTACAAGTGTGGTCAATACATTTGGTACTTCATCTAAATTGTCAAACCAAAGAACTGAATCTGTAATGTTATCGCCGTCAATCATCCAATCGGATAAATTATTTGGAACTTTCGCAACAACAACGCCACCACAACGAAGTGCCTCAAGAAGGGTTAAACCAAAATTAGTGGTATCATCCGCCCATATAGTTATTGCACCCTCACGAAGCGCCTCACAGAATGTTTCCTGATTTACACCTCTAAGGTCTCTAAATGAAACCCACTTGTAAAGCGGATTCTTCCAATAGAATGGTTTTACAATCTGATTAACGATGCTTTGGTCCTTAGCAACAACATTGACAATAAGTTTCTTGGGTTCAGTGTTCTTTCTGAACATTTTTTTAATTGATGGAGAAACAATATGTGTTCTTACGTGTGGGAACCAACTTTTTACTTTCTCTTCTTGGATTTTAGTTGTTACAATAGCATCTGTAATGTTAAGGTTTTCATATGTCTGTGATACAGGCATAAATTCAGTAATGTGGTTATAATTTTGAACTAAGGCTACTCTCTTACAAGGTAGTTTCTTTGTCTGCATCATTACATTAGCGAAAATTTCTGGAATAAAAATGAAATCACTAGGTGTAATTTCCACATTATCCTTTTCAATATTAAAGTGAGGAAGGTTTGCATATTCATCCCCCAACCAATCTCTTACCCCAACGAAATCATTCTCTTGATGTAAAAGAGAAACATTATAACCCTTTTTATGAAGAACAAGAGCCGTTTGATAAATATACTCAAGCGAACTTGTTGGATTTCCTTTTGTGTCTAACACAAAAAAATAAAGGTTAAAATCCTTATTTTTTAATCTTGAAATGTTTTCGTTAACAATACGAAGCATTTCCTGTTTTGTTAATTCAGCCATATTTTAATATTACAATTATTATTCATTTATTTCTTCTAATATACCCCAAGATAATAGCGTATTTATTGCTAATGTAGTTCCAAAGTCATATTGAAAGTTTTCTTCCACACCTTCATTCTCTAACAGGGAAATGATAAGAAGTTTCACAAAATCATATACTATCATATCATTTTGTGGTGTCTTACTGACTTTAGTTTCGTGTTCTACACGCGAAGAAATTGTATAGTCTCCACCACCATCGGGTTCATATACTTGTGTTATTTCAATCTCTCGTGCTCCATTTTCTGAAGATGGAGTTAAACTTACTTCTTTAAGCCTCTCTAAATTGAAGGCATATTTTTTTCCATTAAATGAGATAAACTTCTCATTATTATTCTTGAACAAAGCCATTTAGCAATTTCTCCGTATTTTCTTCATTTATTAAAAAAGTACTTAAATCTTTGTACGTATAATCAGACTCACTGTCTTTATTATATTCTGTTCTTATCTTTATGGAAATTTTCCCTTCTGGTTTAGATTCTAATAAATTAGGATTTGCAGTAATTAAAACATCACATTTATCCCAAATTGTTATAGAATCGGTTGGAAAATATGTTTCTCGGATTTTTGTACCTAATTTTGATAAAAAGAAATATGTGTTACCAATAGATAAACCATACTCCATAGGTGAAACAAATAATACATCTATAGGCTCTTCCGTATCTATATCTTTTAATGTTTTTTCAGTCCAATCATTTAGTTCGGTCTCTAACTTTCTTGTGCAAACACCGCATTTTCCAAATAATTCAAATGCATAGTCATTGTATACAAAATTATGATAAGACGCCTGACTTTTGAAAGGGAAAACCGCAGATAAATCATTAGACCAAAACTCAAAATCAGATAAATCAAATTTATGGTCATAACCTTCTATATAATATCTCACGAAATTATTAGAAAAATCTCTAACAACATCATTTAAATCTATTGCTATCCTCATTTTTTGTTTTTATAAAAATAAAAAAAATATTATTCTTGTCAAGATATTTTTAATGTAGTGTCATTCAAATTGTTTACATCCACTTCTTTTTGATTTTTCCCTTCTTTCTTTTTTTCGTGTCTCATAAGAGTAAAAATATCTATAGCCTCCTGTTTTGGTGCTTCTTCGGCGTATTTGTCGTCAAGTTCTTTTGTTTTAAATTTTTCTGTTAAATCTGTGCCGTCATTTACAACATTACAATCAAACGTTAAAACAAAACTCCCATCAAATAAATTCATTCCAATAAACTTAACATCATCATATCTGAATAAGCAAACATCAGGAGAATTCCACGCTTTATCTGAATACCATTGAAAAGATACTATATCAGTAATATCAGATTTCTTTGTTCGTTCTTTAAACATTTGATGTAAATTTGATACAAGTATTGCATCAATTTTACCGAATTGGCTTGCTTGAGAAGGTAGATATAAATCCACAAACGCTCGTCCGTTATTTTCCCTCACAACCATTTTTTTAGCATACTTTTCAATAAAAAATCTTGGGGTTATACCATCTCGTTCTATTGTTAAAGTTGTTTCGTAATCAGTAAGCCCATTAGATAATAAATCAGGGTCAAACACTACATTGTATCCTGAAATTAAATTGTTTTGTTTTTGTATTTGTTTGTTATCCTGAATAGTTCTAAGAGGAAGGTTTTCAGGATTACAAACCGGAGGATGCTTCATAAAATCGAGTTTGGTTTTTTTCTTAACACTATCAATATTTCCAAAAGTGACTCCATTTTCGTCTTCACTGACTATAGTAATATTTGATGCATCCCAATTATCGGCCTCTTTGTAAACACGATAATATTTATCTCTCATTTCAACCACTCGTTGTGTCTCCTTTTCCTGTAACATATCAGAAAAAACACCGCCGCCGTTTACTTGTTGTACAATTTCCACAGACTTATCACTTCCAACGGGGGCCTTAATAACAGTAT
>JAGBBI010000080.1 GCA_017938565.1 Clostridia bacterium | reverse complement strand
AATAAATGTACATTTATAGGCAGTGTCAAACGAAGACTGCATCTCATATTCTGGGCTGGAATAATAATAAGTCGTTCCTCCATAACTAAAACTCCCTCTATATGAGATAGTTATACTTGTGTTATAATCCGTGTAAAAAGCAACTGCACTTGAAGATGTACTCACTAAAACAGGCCAACTCCAGTTGCCGTGTCTAAATCCCCAACCTACATATGCATAACCTGAATATTTCTTATAATATTTTCTTCCACCAAAATTAAAGAGATATGCCCCCGCAGAGTAAACACGATTACCATATGAACTATTAGAAAAAGAACCTCCATTTGCATTATATGTTACCGTTACATCTGACGATTTGCTATCCACATAAAAAAATATTGAACCACCAGTATAATTAAACTCATCTGTCTCTAAATAAATTTCATTGGTAAATTCAATAGATTCAGAAGACGACGACCCTCCAACAGCGGTCTTATCCATAAGAATTTTATAACTATAACCATCTAGAGCAACATACACAGCAATGACATCTCCCGAATAATAGGTCATTGTGCACGAAGTGCTCCCTGAAGATGATCGAGATAGAGAATATTTTGTTCCCGTTGTACAATTCCAAACATAGACCGTCGATGGTCCAACACTGTCGCTTCCCCTTCTAAAAATCATAGTTGACGCGCCCTCAATTTCCTCCTCTTGTTGTGGAAGTTGAGTGTCGGCAGTAAAAAGGAATGTTCCACCACCTAGGCAGAACAACCCAAGCAAAATGGAAAAAACATACAAAACTATCTTTTTCAATCCGACATCCCTCCACATTAAAAACTTTAAACATTCAAAATGTTGACACTACATATATTTTATTATACATAATTTAATGGCAAATACAAAACATTTTTCACAATTTTTTATTTTAATTTAAACCATAACCTTTTTAATAGTTTTATTCTTTAACATCATCTATAAACAACAATCTTCAGAAAGATAACATCAGTCAATTTTATGAAAAACTCAACTCCAGACACAATAAAATAAAACCGGCAAAGAATATTTTTTTGCATTATTTTAATAATCGTTAAATTCATACAAAAAAAGGTTGAAACGAAACAACCTTTTTTTCTTTTTATTTAAACATTAAGAAGCAACTCGTCAATCTCTTGTTCTTGCTACACTTGAAAGTGTGTATGCAAGTCTAATTCCACAAGCAGAACTCAACCACCTGTTTCTCGTTATGCCTGTTGATGTTACATACTTTCCGTTCTTTAATGTCGTCAAATCTCTTGTCCAATAATCACAATATGATGATGAAGCAACTCCTGCCAACATACAAGCCACATCACTCGCATATGCCCTTAAGTCTGTCAAATTTGTCCTTATATCACTCTCTGATGCCTGAACAATTCCTGACATTGAACTTGTTGATGATGTAACTTTAATATTGCTTGTTCCACTTGTAAATGAGTCAAAACTATATGAACCTGTTCCCTTATAAGAAGGTGATAAGTTAGTATTATTCGTCGAATAAATTTGACTGTGGATATCTGCCGAACTCTTATATGACCAACTCTCCAATGTTGTTCCCGTGTCAATTGGTGCCCAATCCAAAACCAAATCACTCACAACTTTCTTGTTTGATGAAGCAACACCACGGTTTGTCAACCCTGTCGGATAACTTGTAGAAGAAACATTTAAATTGCTCACTCGCCATCTTATCGGTTCAACCTTAAACCAATAATATGTCCCACTTGAAAAACTCTTGCTTCCTGTTGAAATGCTTACCGTCGCTGTCTTTGGTGCTTGAATTCTTGCGTATTTTATCCCATTATAGTTATAAACATATACAGTCTTCGCGTTGACATACATTGAATATGCTGAAGAATTTGATGTGTACCAATTGTTTAATGTGGTGTTAGTAGAATCTCCCGCATAAGTTTGAGGACATTGTCCGTCTTCAAAATAGAAATATTTCTTGCTACTATCATATTGCAACAACGCCGAATTGTTACAATATGCAAACACCAATGTAACATATCTTGTTCCAGATGCAGAACTTATTACCGTAAACCCAGATGTAGAAGGATTCGTCCCTGCATTATGTGTTGTATTATAACTTGAAGTGCTATTCCAATAATCCACATATGCCAGCTTTGTAGAACCCATTGTAATGTTGCTGATTGTTACAGATTTTGTTGTCAATGCACTTATTGCTGCAGAACTTCCGCCATTTACTGTCGTATATGTTGAAACCCCATTTCCATTGGTGTAATTCACTCTTGCACTTGCACTCACTCCACTTGGCCAGGTT
>JAGBBI010000001.1 GCA_017938565.1 Clostridia bacterium | reverse complement strand
TCGCCCTTGATTATATTGTTCTTTGGCTTCCGAGAGTGGTACAAGATTAGGATAACTAATTTTATTCACCTTTTCAAATTCGTACTCGTTTTCATTCTGTACCCAACCACAATTTTCGCACTCGCCGTTGCCAAATTGGTCAACCAACACGATTTGACCGCATACGTCGCACTTTTTTATTTCATCTTTCTTATAATAATCTTTTATATCCATAAAGTATCTCCTCAGATATAGTGAATATAATCGGGGTCTTCCCAATTTTCACTTCTAATCCCCTTCTCTCCCCGCCATTCCCATACATGGTCATGCGGAAATTTATGATTTTTAAATATATCTTGATGTTTATAATCTCGATTTCTCATCGCACGCCCCTTCGAATCATACCATCTACTTTGAATTTTTTCTCCATTCACATAAAGATCACACCTTGAATTGGGTTTTGCATTTTTATACATTAACGCCCCATTTCTTCCATGAACAATTACCACGCCACCGCTTGGCACTCCACCACTACCCATAGTATAACACACTCCTTAAAATAAACCAAGAGAGAACTTCTTTTTTTATCAAAAAACATTCTCTTTTGATAATTTTTTCAAATACTAATTTTTAAATTTATCAAACCAATTTACCGGCTATGTTTATTCAGCAGTAAAAATGTTTAGATTTTTGAATTAAAAAGACCCAAAACAAATTCCCCTCACAACCAACAAACAACCCACCCCACATTTCTCGGCTGTGCCTGTACAGTAGCAGAAATGTTTGAGTTTTAGAGATAAAAGCCCCAAAACAGGTTCGGCGTAGTATTTTTACACGACGGTTCTGTTTTGAGGCTTTTAGCCTAAAAGACGAATATTTATGCGGACGTTTTGTGCCGTCCGTCCGACAGACGGACGGAACATCTTAATTTTCTTTTATATTTCTAATAACCGCTTGACCGCAAGGCTTGTCGCAAATTAAGTCGGCGTATTTTACTAAAGTTGCACTGTAGGTCGGAGTTCCAGCATTTTGCTTAATAACTCTGCCGTCTTCACCCTCAAGCCATTTCCAGTCGCAAAGTTGATGAAGTTTAAACTCCTTAGTATTCAACAAATACATTGTGTTGCTTGGAGCAAATCTGTCGCTAACTACTGGAATTCCATTATAAGAAATCGCCTTAAAGCCACCAGCAAGGTCCATAACGTCAACGTTAGAGCGGTAACTTGCAAGGTAGTTTTGATAATTTCTTTTAACGCCAGACGAGCAAACAATAAAGTCAATATTAGAGCCATAGTTCTCTTCCAAAAAGTCGATAACCGATTGCATAGTAACGTCAGATATATCTGCATTAGCACAGTCTTTTACAAGTGGGTTCATCCAAGAGTTCTTAGTTTTGTCGATACCATAAAGGCTGTTGCCCTCGCCAAAAATCGCACCAAGACCGGTAAGTTCTTTCCCGTACGACCCTTGCACGCAAAAGTAATAGTCGCCATCTTTTAATTGATTTGCCGTAAAGCCCGATGTCGCAAGAGTAACGGTTTTATTAATTCTGTCAACATTCACAACCCTTACAGCAGATTGCGAAGCAGATGTTGAAAGCACAGAGCCACTTGCGTTCACGATATCAACAAGCATACCTTCAGCAATAGGAGCCACCGTTTCAACATTGAAAGTAGTGTATCCTGACGCAGTTGCAGTGTTATCAGTAATCTTTGTTAAAAGCCCCGAGCCATCGCCAAACAACATTCTGCCAAAGTTAAATGAAGACGCTTTAATCAAGCCTTCCATCTCGGCATTAAGTAGGTTCACAAAAGCCCCAGCCGAATTTTCAGAGGCACGTATAGCCTTATCCGAAATCTCGATTTGACCATAAAGGTTTTTAAGTTCAAGAGTGAACTTTTCATAGTTGTTGCCACCAGCAACCGGCAAAGCCCCTGTTTCGCTTCCAGCACCAATACCGCCATTCACACCATATGGTGCCATCTTGATAATATTTTTACCCCAAACATCACTTGAAGTTTGCTTAATTTTTGCAAGTAATGGGTTTGCATTTGTATTAAGTTGGTCAGAAACCACCCCTAGATATACATCTTTTAATGCGTTGTCTGCACTAGTTAAACTAATCATAAAAAATCTCCTAAAACAAATTTATTTTTTTAAAACTTTGCTAAGCACTTTATCATAAAATGCTTAGAACGAAAAATTATAAATACCGTTTACTTCTATTAAAAATAATTTTTCATTAAATACTCGCCCGCCTCTGCAAGCGAATTGATTTTTCGCTGTGGCGACAGTCCAATCGTCCCTCCACAAACGGCGTCAGTCAAGAACTTCGGAGCATTAACTTTTCGCTCCGCCACAAGCCTTAAATACTCACTTAATGTGATTTCTTTATCTGAGTCAACTTCACCACTTTGAGCCTGCGTCCTTGCAGGTTGTTCACTCGGCTTATCGTTTCCCATAATTGATGCAGGTCGGTTTGATTTTACTCTCTCAAAGGCAATTTCCAAGCAATTTTCGGCATTTTGAAGCGATTTATCACTTAAAAGAACCTGTCCTATTTCTTTCTTTAAACTCTTAGCCTCTGGACATCTCGCAAAAAATTTCGTAACACTTTTTCGCCATTCAGGACTTTTAAACCTCTCAGAACAAGAATTTTCACGATTTTCAATGTCGTCTTTTTTATTCTTATCCAGTCCGATTTCTTCACTTTTTGTGTTATATATATTGCAGTTTCCTTGATTGTTGTCAACTGGCTCTTGGGTCGTTCTTTGAAGAGTTTGGCTTTGAACATCTAAGCCAACAACTTCTATCCCCTCACCATTTAAAGCACAAGACGACTTTTCTTCGTTTAAAGAAAGTTCGCCAGAGTTTTGAGAGTTCTCTCTTTCCCCACCGCTTGATAGCCTTTCGTCAAGTTCACTTTTTTCTGCCTTTGCCAAACTTAAGTTCTCAAGTTTTCCCCTCAACTCCTTGGCTTCTTGGCATTTTTTTGTGTAGGCTTTTTCCAAATTCAAGTAGCCTTCAAACAGACTTGTTGCATCACTAAACTTTCCAAATTCCATTTATTTTTCTCCAATATTGTTTATGGTTTCATAACATTAACTTTGCCTAAATCAACCCAAAAACTAAGCAATTCGCTCATCTTGAATTCGTCCACAACAAACTTGATGCATTCTGATGTGAGAAATGAGTTTTTCAAACTCCTCGCCTTGGGTTAAATTTTTCTCTAAAATATGCTTTGTATGTTCTTTTATATGCACCTCGTGATTGTCAACTTCCAAGACAATAATATCTTCACTTGACACATTCTCGCACCTTGCACGCTTAATTTGCAAACTCATCAAGTCGGTAGAATTCTCCCAATTCCCAAAGCCAAGCATCTCGATGACTTTTGCTTTTGTATGTTCATCAAGTTTTCCATCGTCGCCATTTAAAAGCCCCAGTTTTAATAACTCCAAGACCATATTCTTCCTTGACGCAATAGACTCCGACAGTTCATTCGAGGTTTCAAGCACAACATCGTCGCTTGAGATGTCATCGCCCGACCAATAGAACAACTGCAAATCGCCATTTTCGTCTAAAACTTTTGAAAGTTTCAAGGTATTTGCAAATCGTTTATACAAATTCAAGATGATTTTAGACAGCACCAAAACGCTATTTCTAATATTTTCAGCCGACGCCGAAAGCCTTGTATCATCTTGCTCAATTAAAAGGTTAATAGCAGTACCACTTGTAACGGCGTTTGGAAGAGCCGAATTTCTCATCAATTCCGATACACCAGTCAGCGAGATAAGTTCGTTTTTAAGTCGCTCTTCTTCTTCGCTGAGTTCGTTTGGAATAGTCCCCGCCGGCATAAACGCAGGAACTGGCGACCCCGAACGATAGACCAAGATTTTCCCCGGTGCAAGCCCATCACTTTCAAGGTCGTCGATATCAACCGAGCCCTCTTCAACCGCCAGAACGCCCCCACAAAGCCTTGCAATACATTCAAGTTTTCGATTTTTTATAGCATTATAGGCTCGTTGCACCGGAATACATCTGTCAATAATGCTCGTTCCCCAAAAACTTCCAATAGTCGGACTTGACACCTGTTTTACAAACGGATAGGTTTCGTACGGCATAGCCCCATCAAACAACAACTCATCACCTGCAACAATCGTAAGCCTGCCCTCTGGATTTCCCTTATTAGGTTTTTCCCAGCGTTCAATCAAAAGCACTTGCCCGTCCTTTTTGCCACCGACCATCTTCTTATAGATGCTTGCCCCAGCATTCAAGTCAAAGCCCGCCTTTTCAAGGTCAACCGCAAGCGTATTCAAGGTTTCGCCCTTAACTTTTATCCCATAGACCTCTTCAATTTTTTCAGCATCAACCACTCTTGCGTGTATAATAGACGCCAACTCGTCAACCTCAGACGCACCCGAACTTTCTGGGTAAATTTCAAACGGCGAGCAAACCATCACCGACACATCACCCTCAAAAAGCGGAAGACCGTTCGTATATTTTTGTATATTTTTTGAGTTCTCTGGCGAATTCTTGGTATTTTTAGTATATGTTTGTTGGTTTTCATTCTCTTCGGTATATTTTTGTATATTTGTGTCGTCAAACGAAGATTTTTGCACATTTACCGTCGTTTCAAAAGATTTATCCACCTTTTCATTCGTTTTGGTATAACTTTGTATATTTTCGTTTGCTTTGGTATATTTTTGTAAGTTTTCGGCATTTTTAAAGGCTTTTTGGTTTTTTTCGATAGTTTTTCGCATCTCTTCAAGCCCGCTCACCCTTGGCAACCC
>JAGBBI010000079.1 GCA_017938565.1 Clostridia bacterium | reverse complement strand
GTAAGATTGTTCATCACCTCACCTCGTTTTTATTTATCTATATCATTTATTTTTTTCAATTCCTCCCAAACAAAAAAGACCAACCAAAATGGTCAGTCTTTTCTGCAAGAAAGGGGGAGTTCATCTATGAATCAAAATTTCCGGTTTAGTGCATCAGGAATCGAACCCGATAAAAAGTACCAACTACACCCATATTGGCCGGATTTTATCCCGACCTTTTTTAGAGTGAGAGAAAAAATGATTTTGTCGAATTTCCTTACCTTTCGACAATAATATCTTAACACGATTTATTTTAAAAATTGTCGCAACTTTGTCGCATTTTTGTCGCATTTTTGTCGCACATTTTAAAAATAATTTTTAACCCACTTTGTTACATCAGCTAAAACTTTATCTCTTTTACGATATATGGTCGCTCTATCCATATTTAAAGCAAGACTTAATTTAACAGCATTACTTTTATTTTTATAAAATCCCTCAATTATAGCTTTGTATTCATAATCTAAATTTTTAATTATAAAATTCAATTTACTATTTTCAACTTGGATATAGTTGATTTTTTCTTCTAGTAATAAAATTTCGACTTTAACTTCTTCAAGCTTTTTCTCTAAACCTACAAAAGCCTTATCGATTGCCCTTTCTTGAGGAGATGTTATTGAACCTCCAGAGCCACCAACACCGTCATAGCTTACCCCACTTATTTCAGAAAACTCATTAAAAAGAGTTATATTAGAATGTTCTATTTTATATTCAAGCTGGTCCTTACGGTCATTTAAAACTTCAAGTTGATTATTTAATTGTTCTAATGCTCGTATTCTTGAATAATACTGTTTGATTTCTTCTTCAACTTCCTTAAAATTCATCTTTTACCCTCCTCAAAAATATGTTATAATAACAAGTGCGAATTGTTTTATTTGAGAGGGGCGAAAGCTCCTTTTTTATTATGTTTTTATCTACCTTCTTTTTTCATCTGCTCAAAACATAAAATTAACTTATGTATATATTTTATTTGTTCATATGTCAAAGTTTCTATGTTTTTACAGATTTCTTTCTTCAGTTCCTTAATCATTTATAAAATTCCTCTGTATCAAGTTTTGCTCTGCATTCATAATCATTAATACTACAAACATTTTTTTCTAACTCTATATTATTTTCTAAATCTATATTGCTGCAATACATACAGCTTAGATTATTACATTCTAGTTCTAACTTATCATTATCATTAGTTATTTCTAATTTTTTCATCTTTTTACCTCAACTCCTGTTTCTTCTTTTAATGTATTAATCAAATCTTCAAAACTAACATATCCTTTGTTAAAACTATCAAATAATTCTAAACATTGGTCCGTAAATTTTTGAAGTCTTTTTTTACCAAAACCATATTTGTCGTGTAACACCATTACTGGAATTGACAACATCAAAGATACAGCTTCATTTACTGCATCTTTTGTAGCTGTTTCTTTAATTTTATTTATATCCGAGACTTTAATATTTAAAGTCGGATTTTTTTGATTTTCTTTTGTAATTCGTCTGCGTTCTGCCCTGTTCATTTTATACCTCCAACTAATCCTAAATGTTTTTCATTTAATTTATTTCTTATACTTTTTAAATAATCTTCTTCATCTTCTAACCAATCCCTTACACATATAAGAAACTCTGCAATAATTCCCTTAAGAGATTTATTATCTAAATACTCTGTTTCCATATCTCCCACAGTTCCTATACCATATAGCCGTTTAGTCCAATGCCAGTTTTTTTCTTCGTCTTGCCATAAAGACGCAACTAAAATTTCATCATAATAGGCTCTCAAATCAAACTGCCTAATATTTTTATGTATACACGAATCAGTTATACTTTGTTCTAAAAGTTCTTTGTTGACCTCTGAAATCGTCATAAATTTGCTTTTACTCCTTTCTATATATCATAAATTTCTTTACATTCAACAACCTCAAAATCTCTATCCCAAGACGAACAACCACTCTTTGCTTGTTTTCTTGTTCTATAAGTTTTAATAGCAACATCTTTTATTTCATCAACCTTTACAAAATGATAATGTTGAGCTAATCCACACCATATTTCCGTTCTATTATTTCTCATTACTATATATCTTGTTCTTTCTATTTTCATATAATTTCCCTCATCTATTTTTACTCCTTACTTTGTTCAATTCTTTGTAATTGTCTTTCTAACTTTTCAAGCGTAATTTTATTTACTTCATCTGTACAATTCATCAAATAAATTAACTGATAAATACAAACTTGAATATCTGCAAGCTCTTCAATAACTTTTTCTCTTGCTTCATACTCTGTAACTGGTGTATCATACCCTTTGCCCTTTGTTCTGTTAAATTTCGCAAGTGCTTGTATCAACTCACCACATTCTTCAATAGTTTGATTACTTTGTTTATCCTCCGTCATCAATAGCAACCCCAACCACACAAGCATTTTCTTCAAAATTACAACCTTTTGCCACAAGGTCTGTTAGTTCTCTATAATTCATCTTCAAAACCTCCTGTTTTAATTTCCTCTATCATTTTCAAATTACAATTAGGTTGTATATCGTGTTTTTCTAATCTATATTTCTGTTTAATGTTTGGATATTTAACAAGGTCTACTTTACTGCAAAACATTTCAAGAGGTCTTGCATAAGTCTGAAATGGTGGGTACATAGCTTGATAAATTACTAATCTCTCGCCAGTTTCCGTATGTTCTGCAATACCTTTAACACAATACAAGTATTTATTCTGCTTCTTTTCTTCTTCTGAAAGTGTTTCATACTTAAAATGTCTAACAATATCCCCATATTTAATCTGCTCTGCTTTCATCTTCAACCCTCCAAATCGTTTTTTAACTGCCATTCTGCCAACTCTGCCACTTTAAGATAACCTTGTGCATAAAAGTTGTTTTCGTGTGTTTTGGTTACTTTATTTCTGAACTCATCAATGTAGCCACTAAAACAACCACAACGAACATAGATTTTGTTATCCTCTGTTAAAAAGAAGTATGTACATCTTTTTTCACTTCCAAATCCCTCAAATTTGAGGAATTTTTTAAATTTTATACCCTCTATGGAACAATGTTTCCCAAATTTACAATTTTCTCCAAAACAGCAACCGTCCCTGAAACGGCAATTTTCTTTAAATTCGCAATTTTGTCCAAAATGGCAATTCCACTCAAAATGGCAACATATCCCGAAACTGCAATTTTTTCCAAAACTACAATTTAGTCCAAAACTACAATTCCGCTTAAAATCACAACATTCCCCAAAACTGCAACCGTCCCCGAAACTGCAACATTCCCCGAAACTGCAACATCCCCCGAAACTGCAATATCCTCTGAAACTGCAACATTCCCCGAAACTGCAACATTCCCCGAAACTGCAACTATCCCCAAAACTGGTACCCTCTCCAAATACACAATCCATAGAGAACTTGCACTTATCCCCAAACTCTTTTATTTGAGTATAATCACCACTTGGACAAATTCTGTAACCGTTTACAACTTCAAAATTTTCAAAATCTTCTTTTGTGTACTTCCTCATCTTCAACCCTCCAACTTCTAAGGTAGCTGTATTTCACAGCCCCCTTTGATTTTTAACCATAAATCAAGTTCCCCGCCTCGTTATGTTCCAAAAATTCTTCATAACGAGCAGAGGTTCCATATATTTCATTACTCAAAACAACAAAATTAGAATATCTGTTTAAAACAACATATTTCTTTTGATTGTATTTAACTTTACCCTAACACTCTACCAACTCAACAACAACAAAATCTTTTGTATCTTTAACAAACTCATCTGTAAACCCTTTCACATACTTTTGATTATCATTTATCAAGATTCCATACTCTTGTAATGCGTCAAGTATAAATTTCTTAGCACTTGCAATATTGTCAGCATCTCTTTTAGCTGTTTTCTCGTGCCATTCAAAAACAACTTTTACAGGAGTAACAACCGGCTTTAAAGTTTTGTTTTTAGCTTGATTGATGTATCCACCAATCAATATTTCTTGTGTTTTTTTAAACTTAGCTCCTGTGTACTTATTAGTCCTACAAGCTGTTATGTAGTCATTAAGGCTCGGTAACTTTGCTTGTATAATAAAATAGTTTTTAAAATTTAAAGACATCTGTTAACTCCTTTATGCTTTGTTATTTATTATTTGCAATTTCATTCTTTGCAAGATTTCAGAGATTCTTTCGGGCTTATTATTATTTTCTACCTCTGCCCCTCTTTGAATATCTTGATTGTCAGATATAACAGCCACAGGCTCAATCTTAGGCTTATTCATTTCTATATTTTCGAGTATCTTGTCTTTTATAAACAACGGTACTTGATTGTTTTCTATGCTCCTTTGTTTAACTGTTTCATAGACTTTGAAAAAATGAGCCCTATCAGCCATTGAATCTTTACTTCGGCAAAGGGTTTGCCAGTTTATGTATTTTACAGCCGTTCTTGTCTGCTCTGACATACTTTCAAGAGCCTCTTTTTCACGCATATAACCAAACATTCGCATAGCTGCCGTAACTTCACCCCAAGCCTCTCCTGCATCTTTAACAGAACCTTGTTGTGTTTCAAAAATAGCTTTTCTTACATCGGCTATTGTAGGTGGCCATTCGCTTGTTGCAATTATTTTATTTATTGCTAGAGTTGCTTGTTCAGCCGTAACATCTTCAAGCATTTTAGTCCATAAATTTACAGTCAAATTTGCTTGTTGTGGTGATAAATCCTTGTAAAATCTTGGATAAGCAACTTGCAAAGTCCCCATAATCACGATAACTTCATCACGAGTCATTAGCCACACCACCTAGCATATTGAAAAATACATTGCCTGCCATTTCTGTTGTATTATTCGCATTATTTTGATTTTTAGCTTTTTTACTTGCCTCATATATTCTTTCATCGTTCTCATAATCTTCAAGAGTTTTAAAGCCTTTTTCAAGAAAATTATTCAATATGCCACAAATATAGTCATATCGTCTTTTTCCAGCTTTCATAGCTATATCCATAGCTTTTATAATTAAATCACCGTCCATTTCATCAAGCCAAGAGCATAATTCTTCAAGCAATATAGGTGACGGCATAGCTTGAATATTTTGCTCGTAGAATTTGACAACACGATTTACGACGACGGACTCGCTTTTTTTCTTGTCGTTTTCTTTACTTTCCTTTTCTTTACTTTCCTTTTCTTTCTTTTCTTTTACTTTACTTTCCTTTGTATCGTTTTGTATTACATTTGTATCGTTTTGTATTACATTTGTATTTTTTTGTATTACATTTGTATCGTTTTGTATTACATTTGTATTTTTTTGTATTACATTTGTATCTTCAAAAGATTCACTTTCACCCTCTGTATCATTGTTTTCTGATACATTTGTATTACAATCTTCTTTTTTGTTTTTATTCCAACGACTTTTAATAGCTTTTTTTCTTTTTTCACTAACATCGTCTTTTTTATCCATTCTCTTACATAAACTTGCAGACCAAAAAAACTCCCCATCTGTTACAAATAACTCATATTCATTAATACAGTTATTTATAAATTTTTCAATATCTAATTGTGTCATACATAACATTTTGATAGCTTTGTATGTTCTTGTGCTTAAATCAAGCTTGTAATCGTCTTGATTTCTAAGCATTTCAATAATGGCCCAAAATATCCCGTAACCTTCCATACCGTAGTCACATCTTAAAGATAATATTTTTGGGTCTGATAAAGCATTGCTATCGTGTGAAAAATAATAACTGTCTTTCATTTTTTGTCACCTCTTTTGTTTTAGGAGGGCTCTCGCCCCCCTATTTAATTAAGCCAAAATAACTATATCCTTTGTATCAGGATTTTCTCCTAACTCTTTTTCAAGGTATTCTTTTATTCTCTGTACTGCGATTAATCTCCAAGCTCCACCATCTGCCTCAAACAATGCCATTGATGGCCCATTTGATATTCTAAAAACAAATTTGCTTATTGGTTGATTTATTTCTGTAAATGTTCTAAATGGAGCAAGATGTACAGGATTCGGAACATTTTCTTCGGTACCTAAAACAATACCTTTTTTAGTTTGAACTATTTGAGTTACCCCATCATCGGATATTGTATCGGCATCTGTTGACTTAATATTCCCTACAAGTTTTAAAATAGTTTTCTTATCCTCTGTATCACAGAATAATGATTGTAATTTAATATTAAATTCTTCGTTAGAATAAAAATTATCAAATTTAAAAGTTGGGGTATTAGAACGACAAATTATATAACTTTCTCTATTTTTATAAGCATCTAAAGTTGAAAACATTACTACTGTTTTATAATCAGAAATATGTATAATAACATTTTTGTAATCAATATTATCTTTGTTTTTCTTGATATACTCAACAAATGAAGATAATGTATTAACTTCAAAATTTCTTGCATAATGTTTAGGCGGCTCGACAACTTCTAAACTTTTATCTGTATAAGTTTTTCCGTCAATTTCTTTAACAAATGGTTCTTTCATTCCTACGATATATTGCAATGCTTCTTTAATCATAATAACATCTCCTTATTCTGCTTTAAATAGTGGTTTAACTTTGTTATCTTCTTCTACTTCTTCAAAATTTTCATCTAATTCGGCTAAAGCAACTTGACCTTTCATTGTATTGCCAAATTCCGTAGCAACTATTTTGTTACCATTTTTATCAAGCAATAACTTTGTTTTTACACCCTCAACAGGTGCAAGTTTTGTTCTTATGTCAATATCAACTGAAATAATCTCTCGGCTTTCGTCTACTGGTTTTAACTTTAGTTCCATAGTTAATTTTCTCATTGTTTTTGCAGATGTGTTTTTATCGTAAATATTTTCAATAACTTTTTCAAAGTCATTTTCAAACAATTCTTGTAAAGCACCACCCGCAAGATTTTGTAATTCAATTTTTCTTTCTTCTTGCATTTTTTATCCTCCCTTTACTTAAAACGGTAAATCATCATCGTCAATATCTTCTTCAACTTGATAATTTGTATTATTGTTATTTTCACTACTTTGATTACTTGCCTTACTTCCACAAAAATCAACTATTTCAACTAATACATAATGGCTTTTTTTCTTTTCTCCGTTTTTCTCATAATTATCAATATAATACTTTCCCTCTAAAAGAATTTCTTGTCCTTTTTGAAAATACTTTTGTATAAATTCAGCTGTTTTTCTATATGCTTTACAGCTAATAAAATCAACAACATCTTTATTTTCTTTTTTGTAACCTCTTGAAACTGCAACACTAAACTGTGTCATTGCAACTGGTTCTGATGCTTGTGAATATCTAATCTCTGGGTATGCAGTAAGTCTGCCTTTTAAAATAACCTTATTCATTTACTTGCATCTCACTTTCGTTAATTTCAATAGGTTGTTCATCAATAACATCTTCTGGAATAATTTTTATTTCTTCATCTTCCACTTCAAAACTTTGGATTGATAAATCAGATTTTACAGCCATTGCAAGTTCGGTTTTCAAAGGTGCATATTTTAAAAGTTTTTTAATAACTGTTTTCTTAGCCATTTCGTCAAAATCTGTTTGCCAAGGACCATTATTGTATGTTTTACTTTTGGTTGTTGCAAATTTTACAATATCTTCTTTACTCATTACAGTAAAAACACTTTGACCACTTTCAAGTTTATAAATAGCATAATATAAAATTGCATCTCCTCTATTTTCCATAGCAGGAATATGTTTTAATTTTTCATCAATACCATATTCAAACTCAAACTTATCATTTTCATAAACACAATGAGCCTCAATCTTTTTGATTTGACCACCTCTATAAGCCAAATCTATAAGACCTTTGTATCCAACTTGGAATTGACATTTATTACCGTATGGAATTAAATATGCTTGTCCTAAAGGTGTATTAGGTTCAAGTCCAAGTTGAGCAGCATTAAGCATTGCTGCAATAAGACTTCGAGGAGAACAAGTTTCAAGTTTTGGTGTTTGCGTTATTGCTGTCATTGCCATTCTTGTAAATCTTTCTGGAGTTAAGATACTAGGTAATGCTTTTGCGATTTCTTTTTCATATAATTTTATGTAATCTTTAATTGTCTTTTCTTTTTTCTTATCTAGTTGCGTACTTGCTTTTGCAATAATTCCTTCTGTATTTGTTGTTTTTGTAACTGCCATATTAAATAGCCTCCTTTAATTTTTTAACTCTTAACACTCTTGTACTGCTTTCTTTTGAATATTCTTTATATATTTCTGGTTGTTCTTCTTTTAATCTTTTTGAATCAACTGTTGTTCTTGATTGATTTTTATAACTCACTTCAAAACCTTTTGTTTTTCCAAAACTATTTTTTCCAAGACTAACTTGAATTTTCTGTTTAAACTCATCAGCGTAACTTTGCAACTTTTTAATTTGCTCTTGTAGTTTTATATATTCACAAACATCTTCGTTATCTAAGTCAATCATTTCTTCATTTTCTGCTTTTGGATACATTTGAGAAATTGTTTTAAAAGTGTTTTCGCTTCCGTCAACTTCTGGAACTTCTACATCACTTAAAACATATCTATTCCAAAAATTAACTTCTGTATTTATAAGACTTTCGATTTCTTTTTCATTTCTTTCAATTTCAAACCAATGAAATGACTTTCCCAAAACTAAAACTGCAAGATACATTTTTTCATAACCCATAACAGCCATATAGTGCATACATTGACAGTAATAATATAAAGGTATTTCGCCATTTTCAAAATCAGATTTTGAAAATGCACTTGTTGTCTTACATTCAAGACCTGCGTTTTCTCCAATTATTTCTCTATCAACATTTGCTGATATAAAATCGTAATCATCGTGCAAAAACATATAATTTCTTCTTCTAACTTTTTTGCCTGTTGCCTCGCAAAATCTTTCTGCAACATATTGCTCAAGGTCACGACCAATTCTCATTCTTTCGTTATCTTCTGAATCGTTATTTACAAAGCCTTTCTTTTCTGCCCAAAGGGTATATTTACTTTTAAAATCATTAAGCCCTAATATAACAGAGGCATCACTTCCACCAAGTGAAGTTCTTCTGTAATCAAGCCAATCTTCTCTTGGCATTTCTTTTGTATTAACCAATATTCTTGACATCTTCAACACCTCTTTCTTTAATAGCATCTGTAAGAATTAACAACAATCTTTCTGTTGCTTCACTTCTAATTTCTGTTGCATCAGCTCTTATTTGTTCCTTAGTTTTCTCAGTTTTAAGTTTTGAAATTTTTTCCTCTAAATAAAAATTTTGAATTTCATAATCATCGATTTCTTGTAATAAACTAAAACAAACTTTTCTTAAACTCTTTTTATCAAGTTGTTTAAGAATATTTTTAACAATTTTAATTTGCATTTGCTTTTCTCCTTGTTTTGTTGTATACTTTAAGTGGTTTTTATTTCTATCCCCCCGAACGGTTGCCTCCGTTTTTTAGGGGGATTTTTTTTATTCTTTATAGAAACAAAAATATAAATCTCTTTTTCTTTTTTTAAGTTGTTTTCTTTTTCTTCTTTTTTCTACGGTTATTTCCCAAATGGCACACCCGAAACCCACAGCAGAGAAAAAAATAAACATTCCTGCAAGGGCCATCAAAAAATCAAAAAGTACTTCGTTCATTTACTCACCCCCTTAAACCATAATTAACTTTAAATCAATATTAAGATTTACGCTTATTAATAAAATCAAGGTCCACATCTTTAAACTTATAAAATTTAATTACACTTATTACATCTAGTTCTTCACCATATTTTTCATAGAAGTAATAAAGTATCACCCCCAAAACACAAAAATAATCAATTAATTTCTTGACTAAATAAAATACTAAAATAACTAAAGAAATGCACAAAACTAGCATAATAAAATCCCCATTCCTTTTTATTTTCTATACTACTCCTTAGACAATCTCTTTTGAGGTTGTCTTTTTAATTTTTGTTTCATAATATTACCCCCTATCGCTAATCAAATCATCAATAGTACAGCCAAAAACCTCTGCAATTTGTTTTCCCAACTGAATATTAACAGCCTTTGTACCTCTTTCAATTTGAGCAATCATTGATTGAGTAACACCAACTTCTGTTGCAAGTTTTCGTTGACTAAAACCTTTAGACTCTCTTAAACTTCTAATATTTTCGCCTATGCTCATTACTTCCACCTCCTAATTAAGATAATTACTAAAACCAATGTTAAAACTGCATCAACAACATTTAAAATATGAAATAACATTTTAAAACCTCCGTTTATATATATTGACAATGAGTGCAAAAAGTTTTATTATTTAATTGAGGGGAGTTGCGACCTCCCCTCAACCATCATCAGTTAATTAATTGCTTTATTGCAATTATTAACTTCAGAACGGCGACTATGAGAAGAATGATTTTTGTTAAAATCTTTATGTAATCTTTGTTGCCGTTTTTTTGTTGCCGTTTTTTCCTTTTTGCTAATTTTCTCATTGATTTCCTCCTTGTTTT
>JAGBBI010000078.1 GCA_017938565.1 Clostridia bacterium | reverse complement strand
TTTTTGCTTTTTTATATTGTATCACAAAAACTTTGATTTGTCAAATATTTGTACTGCTAACTTATTCAAAAATGTGTTTTTACTTAATCTGGGTCGATAGAAGGTATCTATTGAACTGCTGTTTGTATGCTATAAATTATGGCGATGGCACTGACATTATCAAAGGTGATTTTTTAGATGAGAACACAAGCGAACAAGAATTGTATTGTTATTAAATTATAACAAAAGATGTTGTGTTTTAAGCCGTAGAAAATTATTTTCTAGTTTTGGCACGAAAGTTTGAAAAACGAAGAAACCTAGTATATAATCGTGGCGTAATCGAAAGGCGAAGAAGCCTTTTTGTTTTTTTGAAAGTTATTTTGAAAGGGGGTAAAGGAAAGGTATGAAAGAATATTTAAAGGTCATTGAAGACGATTTGTTTGGTATTGCAAGACGCCTTAAAGAGATTGATAATGACTATTTCTTGGTTTTTAATAATCTGCTTGGTCGATTTGAGGTACACTCTAATAAAAACATTGGGAACACACTTTCGGTGGTTTGTCCGTATGATAGAGTGGATGCACGACTTTTAAGTTTGGTGCGAAAAACCGCAAGGAATAATGCAAGTGCGCTAATTAAAGAAATCGAAGAGCAAAACGAACAACTTCAGCAAAGCGAAGAACAAAAGAAATTGCAAGACACGAAGGACAGGGCAAAAGAGTTGCTTGAACGTATGAAATATAAACTTAAGTAGAAAGTTAAAAAAAGGGGTTTGGTTATGTTAACAGTTAAAGATGTAATTGGTTTGGCGTCTGACTTGATTGGCTTAGATGATGTAAGTGCTGAATTACAAAACTATGAAAACGCAATAGCAAATGATGAAAATTTTGAGTTTACAAGTGCAGTAAAGAAAAAAATTGACCGACTTATTAAGTGTGTTGGGTTAACGGTAGACCGCATCGCTTCTAATTACTTGTCGGTTAACAAAAGTGAAGAGTTGGTATCTGATTTCCAAGGGAAGATATCTTATGATGATTTTTCGGCGTCGGTGATTGAAATAATTGCGGTCAGCGATGCGTCAAGTGGAGCAGAAATTCCGTTTAACAGTTTGCCTTATCACTTATACTTGCCTTATAAAAACAGGAGAGTTTTAGTAGATTATAGGTTTTCGCCAAGACCGCTGAAGTCTGTTGATGAGGTGATTGTGCTTCCGCCAATAGTTTCAAAACGTGTAATAGCACTTGGTGTGGTTTCGGACTATTTGTTATCAAAGAATGTCTATGACGAAGCAAAGTACTGGAACGAGAAATTTGAAGAAAATTTAATTTCTCAGATTACACGAAGACAAAAACTTTACCTTGCTCCACGAAAGTTTATGTAAAATATTTTAGGCTATTTTTAGAGATAAGTGTATATTTTTGGTGATTAAAGTATTTATATGGAGAAAGTGAAATGAAAATTAAATTTAATGATTTCAGGCGTGGAATTAACAGCAAAACAAGCGATAATTTGGTGGGGCTAACCGAAGCGAAAATTGCATACAATTTTGACCATATTGGAGGCTCGCTTAAAAGCGAACTTCCTTTTCGGGCGGAATTTTGCGACTATTTGGCGAACTCTATGCAAGACGAGTATTTTATTGGGGCGGACAATGATGTTTCTGGCGGTAGTATTTTTTATTTTAAAAAGTATGATTTTGACAACAACAAAGACGCAAGCAAATTGATTTTCGTAAACAATAATTTTCAATTTTTTTATTTAAATCTTGATGGAAGTTCGGAAAAATTTGAGCCTCTTGATATTACTTTTACCAGCAGTCCGCTTGCAATTAACTATAGATTAGACAGCGAAGATGTAATTATTTTTTCGTCGCCTACCGACAATATGGTGGTATGGAATGGAGTGAGCGAACCCGAAATTGTAATTGACGCACCGAAGATTACATCAATGTGTTTACACTCTGAGCGACTGTTTGCGACCACCAGTGGCTCGTCTGATGAAGTCTGGTTTAGCGACGACCTTGACCCTACGAATTGGAGTGTTAGTTTGGTTGACGCTGGTTTTATTCAACTTGCAGATGAGCGTGGCGATGCGAATAAAGTGGTTAGTTACAACGGTTATGTATATATTTTCAGGGACCAAGGTATTTCAAGACTTTCGGCAAGCGGAGCACAAGAGGAGTTTTATCTTTCGCATTTGTTTGTATCAAGCGGGAAGATTTTTGACAAAACAATAGCATTGTGTGGCGATAGAATTATCTTTGTTGCAAGCGATGGTATTTATGCTTTTAATGGAACGGAGACGACAAAAATTTTAGATGATATTGACGGGCTGGTTAAGCCGAGCGAAGAAAGTCAATCGGTGTTTTTTAATGGGAAATATTACCTAACTTGTCATATAGATTTTAATGACGAGGCGTATAATGATGCGGACATTCAAAACAATGCACTTTTTGTTATGGATGTAACAACTAAAGAATATACTATTTTCAGAGGGCTAAATGTTGTTTCGATGACTGTCATTTGTGCAAACGGAGAATATAAACTGGTGCTTTTGAATAACGGCAAAAAGGAAGATTTGGAAAACTGTTTGGTTGTTAACTCCGACGAGTCCTTAGACTGTTCGGCAAAATACATAACGGGGCTGTATGATTTTCTGGAGCCGTCAAAGAAAAAAGTCGTTCGTAAGGTGGTAGTGAAACTGAAGTCGGGGGAGCAGGTAATTGTAAAATTATTTAACGAAGCAAACGAAATGCTGAAGGTTGAAATTGATAAATCAAATATTGCTGTTCCAGTTGTCTTTGAGGGATATTCTATTGGGTTTTCGATTGAATGTGGTGCAGGTGTAGAACTTGAAAGCGTTTATCTGGAAGTGTTTTAGTTATTATTTGATAACTATTGCGGTTCTGAAAAACAATTTATTGGGAATTTTGGTCTAATTTATTGGAAGTGTGAGGATTTGTTTGGTCGAAAATGCTAATTTTTTGTTATAGGTTGTCGAATTCGACAAAAAACTACAAAAAGACCCAAAAGTCGATGCTTCAAAATGTTGCGAAAGCAAATTTTATCTTGTACAATAGGTAGCGTAAAGTTAAGTTTTGGCTAAACCAGTGATGACCTTTTACTCTTGGTGGGCATCAAAAAGCGGAAACAAAAAATCTTTAAATTAATAGTGATTAGATTTTGTTAAAGAAGTTGTTGTTTCTTTGGGTAGTTAAAAAAGTAACTTTATTAATCTAATACAAAAAGAGGGGGTATATAACCATGACTATAAGTTTTGATTTACCTATTGTAAACACTAAAGAGTTGGAATTAATGAAGGAATTTGAAGGTCTTACAAAAGAAGAATTGTTATTAAAGAAAAAGGAACTTGAAAGGGAGGCTGAGGATATTCAGCAAGATTATGTGAAGGTTTCAGACAAGTATATGAAACTTAGGGCAACTAAGGACGCATTTTTAGTTGTTGGATGATCGCAAGAAGAACATGAAAGTTATGATAAAAAGCATCCAAAAAGCACGGGGGAAGAGTATTTATCACTTGATATGGAATTGCAGATGGCGGGAAGAAATATGAACTCGGCACGTGAAAGACTTGAACTTGCAAAAGACGAGTTGAATGCCGTTGACCAAGCGATCGCCAAACGTGAACTTGATGAATATCGCCAGCACGCAAAAGAGAACTATCAAAGGTTTTTGGAACTTACCGATGTTAAGCGTGTTGACGACGAAGGGACCTTTATATTTGTTTCTAAAAAGCAGTTGATGGCGTTCTGGGATAGAAGAAGTGGTTATACTGGGGATAGTTATTGTATCTATGGTATGATTGATATTTGCGATATAACTGAAGATGATATAAAGACGGCGTCGATTGTGTCGGACGGAAAAAATTTCTATCGTGGCATTAAAGAAGACTACTCTGGGAAAGCCATCGAGTATTGGGCTCTTGATTACTCGGATTTTGCTCTTGGCAAATTTATGAAGCCAATTCAAAAGTTTGCTGTTAACCTAAAAGAACTTCTGTGCGGAGCGTCGTGTCCGGTTCCAACTCTGTTTTACGAAAAAAGGGAAATTTTAAGAAAGTTGGTTGAAACCGTTCCATCATCGGTATCGGCAATACCATATGAAATTTTAGTAGACAAAGATTGCTTTGAAATAATTGAAGAGGCTTTAAGTTCTGCGATTGGAAAACTTCACAGTGCTGTTGTCGCTAATGAAAGTACGATGACACTTGAAATGGTTAATGCGTTTAAAGAAGAACAAGTCGAAAAACTTACAAAAAGAGAAAAACTTGCGACTGATAAATTTAAAAAGAAAAAATAAACAAATGTTTTTTGTATACAACCGCAAAGGTTAATTGCTTTTGGCGGTATGAAAAATTAAGTATAAATTATGACTAGACCGAAATGGACTTGGTTTTAAAGGGAGTTCCTTGAAATCACGCCTATTTCGGTTTTTCGTGCAAAAAATTTTAGGGAGAATGGGAAAAAGGGGGTAACAAGCGTGAATATTGTTAAGGAATTGTCGGCGAAGGTAAGCGAACTTGAGCGGAAGATTGGAACTAATTCAAACTCGGCTTTTTTGCAAGTGTTTGAGAATAAAAGTCTTATTGGGAAGTTTGTTCAAGGAACGGTGTCTCACAGTCTTGGCACGATAACGGCTGAGGTTGGCGGGCAGACGGTGTTGCAAGGGCTTGTGAAGATTAATGCCGATGTTGTAAATTCGGTCAATATTAAACTGTTTGCGGGGAATATGCTTTTATATGACTCAGACCGAGTTCTTTCGGTTGGCGACAATGAAATTTTTTTAATGGCAAGTTTGATGTTGGTTGAGGGCGAGAGCGTTGAGGTCGTTTTGGAAGTCAGTCCGTCTGAAGTGCTGTCAAACTATCTATCGACTGCTACGCTTTATCTTTGGTCGAATTCGTTTTCGGCAAAAACTAATGATAAAAGTGTTATCAACGCAGATTTGTCTGATGGGTTAATGTGTGTCAGTTTGATGGTTGATAAAAAGATTTATAATTTCTCTGCCGAAGATGTAAGCAGTTTAGATTTCTCAAAGTTCTTCTATTACGCTGATGGATTGTTATCCGATTGTGTGATTTTAGGGACGGAAAGTCCAACTTGTTGTTGGTTTAGGCTTGCTTCGGACAACACACTTTATATGTCAAAGTCGGGGAACGTTCAAGATGAAAGAGTTGTTGCAAAAGGAGTTTCGGTCTTTTCGGTGTCGGCGTTTGGCGAGCGAAGCGGGATTTTGGTTTGCTTTATTCGGGATAATTTACCATATTATATGACTATCGAGGGTGAAAGTTTATCAAGCGAGATGGCTTTTGAAGTAAACAAAGGGAAAAAATACAAAAGCATCTGTGCTCTTAAAAGCAATTCACATTTTATTTATGTGGTAATTTCGACCGATAGTGGAACAAATTTGCTGTTTGACGTTGCTCCTGAACTTGGGCTTGGAAGCAGGGTCGGTGATTGTATTCAAATTGAGACAAAGATGGTTTATGGCTAGAAGTACGGCAAATTATTAATAAATTAAGGAGAGGGTTTAAATGTATTTGCACAATAAACTTGAAATTATAAAAAATGGCACAACTAAGGTTTTTTATAACAAACTGCTTAAAAAAGCAAGCGTGTCAATTCAAAATCTTGAAAATTATTTTAACTTTCTAAGCCTTGGGAGTGGGAGTTCGCCTACTGACGAAAATACGGCGGGGCTTGAGGCGTTAACGGCATCATTTCCGCTGTCGCTGACATCGTATAACATTGACCGAAGTTTTGGAGATTTATATATAACCAAAAGTGTTACGGTAACTAATCCTAATGCGTTTAGTTTTAGCGAGGTTGGGGTGTCGGCTTATGAGAATTCAAGCGATACAATTAATCGGTTTGTTCTTTCAGAGCCGATGGTCTACACTCCCGAAGAAGGCCTTACAATAAACGTAACGATTTACTTAGAGGTTGGAGATGGCGACGATAGTTCGTTTGGTTTTATGGCGGGGGAGAACTATTTGATTGGGCTTATCTTAGGGCATAATTTTAACGGAGAAACTGTACATAAGTTTACCGCTTGTGCGGGGGTTAATAAGGCGGGGTCGTCGGAGGTTTTAGTTTATGAAAAAATGCCCGATGCAGAGTTTGATGTGGTGGTGGAGCCGACCGTTGTTGACGGGAGTGGTGCAATAAGTTTTTCGTCGGTACTTTCCACTCGGTGTGGAGCCCCAGAAACCATAGTTGGAATGGACGGCGTTCCGGTGTTTAGGTATAGTAACTATAACTATCCTAACTCGACGACTACCGCAAAGACTTATACTGGTACCGTCGAT
>JAGBBI010000077.1 GCA_017938565.1 Clostridia bacterium | reverse complement strand
AGAAAATCAATTCTCTTGATTCGAATGCTAAAAGTAATGATGGGGAATTTATTTCTGTAGAAATATCTCAAATAGACGGAAAAATAAATTCTGTATCTGTGGATGATGCTTCCATAAAAGAGATAAATACAACAATTAATAAGGTTAAAACCGATTTAAACACATTCTTATCATCCGCCGAAATTGGTAACGAAGCCATTGATACACTAAAAGAAATACAATCGTACATTAATAGCGATAGCGGTACAACAGTTGAAATATTAGAAAACATTTCAAAGGCCCAAACAACGGGAGAAAATGCACAAACAAGTGCTGATAATGCACATAAAAACATTGTGGTTATTAATTCTATAATCGGTGAGGGGTTTGATAGTAGTTCCACTATATCTGACCAATTTTATACATTACAAACAAATGTCGAAAATAATGAATTGGTAACTTCATCCGCATTAAATAACCTTAATATCAGAATTAATGATATACCAGATGAAGTTTTTGTTGGTGAAACAATTGACGGTGCCCCAGAAATCTTTATAGATGTTTCAGAAAACGAAACTATCGAAATTTACACTCAAAAACAAATTAATGATAAACTTTCAGCAATAACAATAAACGCAAATTTATATGCAGACGAAGTTTCAAATAATGTGTTAATTGGGAACGAATCTTCGTATAATAAAGGTAATATTCTTATTGACACAACTGAAAATGTTAACGTCGAAGTATACACCAAATCTCAAGTTGATGCAATAATAGCAACTTTAGAAGCACGCATAAGAGCGTTAGAAAATTAAAACAATAAAGTTTAATTATTAATGCAAAAATTAATGTTTAAAACATCAGTTAAATTTACAAATAACATAAAATTATTTGTTATGTTTTTTCTTTTTTTCTTACTTAATAGTTGTTTAGTTACTGAAATCATTGATGTACCTATTACAGAAGAAGAAGCAGAAGAAGCCATCGAAAAAACCAAAAATACTGACACAACCATCATTGTACCTATAGATACCACGAGAATACCAATTTCATTCGACGTATCTGTAAAAGATTGGAATAATCAATAAATACTAATATGAAAAAGAGGGCCAACAGGCCCTCTTTTTATTTTTAAAACAATTTCTTAAACCAACTTTTGAAGCATCATTATATAACGATATGAAACGATACCACTTTAAAAATGAAGGTAATGTCAACATTTTCCTTTTTATTTTATAAGATTTATAATGTTTAAGAAAACCTAAATACGAATTAATAACAGAACAACAATGTTCTATATCTGTTAATGTTATATATGATTTATCTAAATATTGTTTTTCTAAATTAACAATACTTTCATAAAAATTACCTTTGGTTCTATTTGCAATATAAAGTCTACCAGGCTTCACCACTGCCCCTATAAATTTAACGCCTTTAGAATAATGCTGTATATATAATTTCTTAGGATGTAGAATAATACCACGTTCAGACAATTTTTCACGTATTAAAGGTATTGCATCCAACAATTTTTCTTTACTTTGACTTATGATATAAAAATCATCTACATAACGCCCATAAAATTCAAAACCAAGAACCCCTTTACATAATGGTCAAAATATGACATAAAAAAATTTGCGAATATTTGTGAACTAAGATTGCCTATTGGTAATCCTTTGTCAGAAGGACAATCTGTCAGACTTTTACCCTTGGGTAAATCACTCGGTTTTGCCCTTGATGGTTTTCGAATACAGTTTTGCTGCGGGCAATGATATATAATTTTCTTTAAAATATATTCATTAAAATATCTCTCATCCTCCGAACATTCATAGTTTTCTCTTAAAAACGTT
>JAGBBI010000076.1 GCA_017938565.1 Clostridia bacterium | reverse complement strand
ATCCTCAGAATATTTTGGGGCATCTTGTTTCCATATTGTAAATATTCGCTGAAGGTCATCATCATTTACTCCTGTCTTTGCGAAAAACTCTTCTTTAGTAAATGCGTGGTCGGCCTCACAATGCTTTTCATAACCGTGATTCCATCGTGAGGTTATATATATTGGTTCTCCATTAATGTTACTTTGAAGAACTGCTATAAGAGAACAACCATATTCATCTTGTGGCTTTTTTGATGTCCATTCGGGCCCAAATTGTCTTTTAACATCTGCGAAACCATCTTGTTTAAAGATAACATAATGAATATTAAGTCTTTTAATATAAGCATCATAATGTTGTTTACCATATGTGATACACCAAGCACCAGGGTCTGTAAATTGGTTATATTTAGTTGCTTGCTTATAACTATATATTATTTCAAACGAATAATTTTTCCCGACCCTATCATTCCTGTCAAGTCCGTCATTATCAGAATCGGTATCAATATCATTCGTTCCATTACTTTCTATTTCTTTTGCAATTTTCTTGCCATATTTTCTAAGGAGTTTTGGGAGCGTTAATGTACCAAAATCTTCTGGCTGCTCAAATGTTTCACCAATTGTATCAATATATGCATTACGTAAAATATTAATAAGTGCATTTAACTTTTGGCACACATCTTCATTCCAAATGTCATTTTTTGTTTGTCCATCATTATAAACATCCAAATCTTTGTTTAACGTAAGGTCTCCATTGAAATAATAACGAACAGCACCCGCTAAATAGAAATTAGAGCCGAGAGACAAATTTCTCATTCTTGCCTCATTAGTTAACTTCTTAAGCATATAAGATTTAAACTGGCCAAGGGTACAGTTAATACCCTTAGCCCTTAACATTTCTATATATGGTAATAGCAAATCGTCTCTTTTAGATTCTGATAATATCATTTTACTTCTTCTTTTTTATATTATTAAGTGCCTCAAGAATCATTTCTTTTATATCATCCATATTATATTCCACTTTTTCATTTACAGTGGCGGCCATTGGTTCTCCCACTTGTTCTTGGTTATTATTATTATTATTATCTTTTTTTACAAAATGTAATGGGGCACTATATGGAACTGTGGCTGATTTTAAATAACCTTGGTCTATTAGTTCGCTTATTTTATATGTTTTTAAGGCAGGTACATTGTAACTAAGCCTTTGATTTGCGTCTACGTCATATATTTCAATAGTTTCTTCGTTTTTATGACCGTATCCCTGAAAACCTAAATTAAATATTATATCTTTAGTATCTGGATTAACAAGAAAAGCATTATATTGTTTTGAAAAAATTGAATATACATATCTACTATTGTCAAAATAATCGCTCGTTGAATCATAGTCTCGCCTAAAGTATAAAAACTTTGCTTCTTTTATTCCATAAATATTTTGAGCAAATTCCATACTAACAAACCTGAAAGGTTCTCCATTGAGAACTATAAAACTTTGGTCGTTTTCCACCCAACAAACAGATTTTTCACCACACATATCTACATTAGGCACCGAAGCATATGGGTCTGGAGGTAGATTTTCGTTTTTTAACACAATAAATGCGTATCCACCACCAGCACTTATCTTTCTAAACTCTTCAATATCTCCAAAAGCCATTTTTTTACCATCTTTTAAAATGAATCCTTGTTGTTTCGATTCAGAATACCCCGCATTACATACTTTCATAATAGTAGGGTCATTTAAACCGGCTGATTTAACTGAAATGTCATCTATACTTTCAAAATGTGATATACCAAGATTTTCAAATCTTCTAGAAGACATATTATAGAAGAACACTTCTCTTGCTGAAGAATCATAAATTATTGTTAGATATGTAGCATCATTTTTAACAAACCCAGGCCTAACTTCTCTACCCCAATAATTTGGTTTACCATCCCATTTAATTTCTTCAAACCAATATTGTCCGTTAGGTAGTTTTAAAGGGGTATTTGTGTTAATATCAACCAATGCTATTTGCCTGTGTGCTAATTTTAACTCATAAAAAGCAGCCCCTTCACTTTGCCAATCTCTCGTATTATCAACATATTTAAAAGTTGTAACTCCCCCCACATCTAAGAATTGATGACGTCTTATATCATAAAGTTTATATTTATCTCCTTTTAAACGGACAACTATCATATTATGTAACCATTCACAACTACTAACTCTACGAGTATTATCATAATTCATCCTATCGGTATAATCATAAGTTGATTTCCAACTCTCCATACGTCTATATTCGGTTGTAGGAACAAGCGTTTCAAAAAGAATACGTCCTCTATCAACCAAAACGTGATATTCTACACCTTCAATTTCTATTGTATAGTTTATTATACTTTTGTTAGGCTTACCATTACCAACCATAGCAAATTTATGGCGTTCAATATACGTTTGTATTAACTCCTTGTCGGTTATCTCTCTTGGGACGGTAACCATAACAGAGTCCGGATTCTCACCGCCATTAATTCTCATCTGACGATACTTCAAATCTCGTAGGTTATATAATTTTTTTTCTTTTTCTTCAGAATTTTGTCCACTTTTTTCACTATGAGCAGATTTATCTTTCTGCCATATTTTAAATATTCGTTGAAGGTCTGCGTCGTTTACTCCAGTCTTTGCAAAAAACTCTTCTTTAGTAAATGCGTGGTCTGCTTCGCAATGTGTGCCCGCTTCAGACCCGTGGTTCCATCGGGAAGTTATATAAACAGGTTCGCCATTGTTATTACTTTGTAAAAGAGCAATTAATGAACACCCATATTCATCTTGTGGCTTTAAAGTAGTCCACTCAGGGCCCTTTTGACGCGGTACATTTTCCCATCCATTTTTCTTAAAAATAACATAGTGTATACCAAGGCGATTCTTGTAATAATTATAGTGATTTTGCCCATATGTAATACACCAAGCACCTGGCTGTGTGGGACGATAATATTTTGTGGCATCACTATAAGAATAAAGAATCTCAAATGTATAATCGTTCCCGACAGATTCGCTTCTATCTAAAGTGTCTACTTTTCCTTTTTTGGGTGTTACAATACCTAATTCTTTATTAATTTTAGCACCATATTTTCTAAGAAGTTTTGCAATAGGTAAATTACCAAAATCTTCTGGTTGTTCAAATGTTTCACCAACCGAATCAATAACCCCATTTCTTAAAATTAAAATAAGGGTATTAAGGCGTTTACATATATCTTCATTCCATATATCCTGTGTTTGATTTGTTTCATCAAAAACCGCAAGATTTTTATTTTGAGTAAGGTCTCCATTAAAATAGTACCTTGCTACACCAGCAAGATAAAAATTTGAACCAAGTGAAAGATTTCTAAAATTACCATCTTCCACAAAATGTTTAAGTAAATATCTTTTTAAGACACCAAGTTTACAATCGATACCTTTTGATTTTAAAATATTTAAAAAAGGTAATAGTAAATCGTCTCTTCCTGATTCATTTAACATCATCATATTAACACATTTAGTTATTACTAATAAATAGTCATTTTGAGACTAAATATCAAGGCTTTTCAGATTTGGTTATGTCATTTTAATTTTGTATATTCAAACAAAATAGTATAAATTTATGAGCGGAGGACATTTCGATTATTACCAATATCGCATAGGAGATATTGCCGATAGTATTGAACACGAAATAGAACGAGCAACAGGGCCCAAACCACCCCTTGTTACTAAGGATTATGTTAGTGTTTGTCGAATAATAGATGAACATAGGAAAGTATATCTTAGTTATCATTACCCAACATTTAACCGTGCTGTTATGGATTTTACAAGACCAGATGAATACGAAACATTGAAACGTACGGAAAATATGGTTCGCGTAAAAGGTAAAGGGGATGGCCACATATATGAAGTACATTGTGGAACCTATGAAGAATATGAAGATGGT
>JAGBBI010000075.1 GCA_017938565.1 Clostridia bacterium | reverse complement strand
CTGCTTCAGTATCTACTGGCTCAAAGTCAGTTATGTCAATGAATCTTCCAAGATTAATTCAAAATGCTACAAGAAAGTATTTTACATCTACAGGATGGGTTCTTGAGGATGGAAAGAATATCGTAGAACAGGGACTTAAGTATGACAAGGAGATACTTTATGCTTATATCCGTAATGAAGTAAGGGAACTCACTGAAAGAGTACATAAGTATCAGACAGCGTTCAATGAAACAATTAAAGATTTCCTTGAGGCAAGGATGCTTGATGTTTATAGTGCGGGATTTATTGATATGAGGAAACAATATCTTACAGTTGGTGTAAATGGAATCACAGATGCCGCTGAGTTCCTTGGAATTCAGGTAAGTGTTAATGATGAATATAAGGAATTTGTCAATAACATTCTTGAAACCATAAATATTGCCAATAGAAAAGATAAGACTCGCGAATGTATGTTTAATACTGAGTTTGTACCCGCTGAGAATCTTGCTGCAAAAAATTATAAGTGGGATAAAAAAGATGGTTATTGGGTAAGTCCAAATAGAAATCTTTATAGTTCTTATTTTTATAATCCTGAGGATGATTCAGTAAATGTTTTACAAAAACTTGAGTTACACGGTAAAGATTTTGTTAAATATCTTGATGGAGGCGCTGCAAATCATACAAATCTAAAAGAACATCTTTCTATGGAACAATATCGTAAGTTGATGTGTGTTGCCGCAAAACACGGATGTAATTATTTTACGTTTAACGTAAAAAATACAGTTTGTAACGATTGCGGATATATTAGCAAACATACTCTTGACGTTTGTCCTCATTGTGGAAGTAAAAATTTGGATTATTTAACGAGAGTTATTGGCTATTTGAAAAGAATTTCTTCATTTAGCGAACCAAGACAGGAAGAGGCTGGAAAACGAGTTTATATGTAATTTTCAGATAAATGATAAGCGAAACCCCCGTAATATACTATTTATACTAAAATGGATATATTATGGGGTTTATTTATAAAATTACCAATCTTATTAATAATAAGGTTTATATTGGATTAACTACAGAGACAATAGAGAAACGATGGAAGAGTCACATACATTGTGTTGGTAAAGTTAAACGACATTTATATTATGCAATGGAAAAGTATGGTGTGGAAAATTTTATCATAGAAGAAATAGATAGGTCAGATAGTTTTAAAACACTTGGGGAATTAGAACGTAAATACATAAAAGAATACAATTCGACAAATGAAGAATGTGGCTATAATAACACACACGGCGGTGAATCTAATCAGTTAGATGCAAATCCGAGGGCTCGTTTAACCGTGGGAGAAGTGATGCAAATACGGGAAATATATTCTCAATGTGAAATAGGGTGTAAACCTTGTTGGGAAATGTTTAAACATACTGGTATATCTTATGATGCTTTTGAAAAAGTGTATGAAGGTGTGACGTGGAGGACAATAATGCCTGAAGTATATACAGAAGAAAATAAGAAAAAACATCAAAAATTAAAGTCACAAAAAGGAGAAATAAACGGCAACGCCATTTTAAGTGATGAACAGGTGATGGAAATAAGAATGTATTATGTAAATCATACTTTAGAAGAGTGTTATAAACAATATGGTAGTAAATTTAAAAATAAGGCGTCGTTTAGAACGGTAATTGATAGAAGTTATTTACACCTCCCTGTTTATTCTAAAACAAAAAAAGAATGGAGAAGTTAGTATGGAAAAAACATTAGTTTATCACTTATATGTAATGGATAATTTTAAAGAAAATATTGCGTATAAGATACATTTACATTGTCTAAAGAAATATATTAACATATTTAATAAAGTTAAAATTACGCTATCAGTGGATGATTTATCTAATCACGAGTTGATTGGTTATGCTTATGAATGGATAAATAGTATTGGAATAAATTGTGAAACGCAAATAACCGTTGTTAAAAACAACGAAATGGGAGAAACAGATACTTTTGAACGCGAGATTTTAAATATGAACAATGATGGTATGGTTTTCTTTGCTCATTCAAAAGGCGTCTCAAGAATGATTGATGGCAAAATTAATAGTAGTGTATTATATTGGATTTTGACTTTGTATTATGAAAACCTTGAGTATGTTAGTAACATAGAAAAATGTTTTTTGGATATGCCGTTAAAATCCTCAGTGTTTTACGGAACATTATTATTTGGCTCAGAAATACACGAGCCGCTTAAAAGGGCCTTTGGGAAACATTATTCAGGTAATTTTTATTGGATTAATATGCCAAAATATAAAAATTGGAGAAAAACAGGAAGAATACCGGATTTAAGGCCCGATGGAAGGTGGTTTGTAGAGATTTATCCAAATATGGTGTGCAATTATGAAATGATGGGTGGCGGTATTGAAACAAAAGGAGGAATATGGTTTGAAATGGATAATACCTCTATATACAAAATAACTAAAGATGAATGGGAGGAAATATATAATATGTATGGCTCATTAGATGGCTTATCTAAATTATCTTTTGAAATGGAAAATTTATTAGGAATAGATAATATTGATTTTGAAAATAAAACAGAGTGGGATGATAAAGTATAAGGATTATTTTGTTGTTTTTGAAGAAATACCTAATAGGATTTCATTGGCTTTAAATATAACTAATTGCCAAAATATGTGTGTTGGTTGTCACTCTCCTGAATTGCGACTTGATGGCGGTGTTGAGTTAACAAATGGTGAAATGGATAATTTAATTGAAAAGAATTATGGGGTAAATTGTGTTCTTTTTATGGGTGAAGGAAAGGATATGGAGAGGCTTTTAGAAATAGCACAGTATGTAAAGAATAAATATGATATAGCAGTAGCGGTTTATTCTGGAAGAAATGAGGTGGAAGATATATATTTTAAAGTATTTGACTATGTTAAAGTTGGTGAGTATAAAATAGAATATGGGCCATTAAATGCAAGAACAACTAATCAAAGATTATATAGGATTTCGAACAATGTAATCAATGATATAACAAGTTTATTTTGGCGCACAAAAAATGATTGAATTAATTCTATTTATTTTATTCATTTTTATTATTTAATACTATTTATTATAAAAATAATGAAATAATAGTAAAAATCATTAAATAATGGCAACTTTAAAGTATAGAACAAGTAGTGGGGAATATAAAACACTAACTAATTATTCAGTTCAGCCAATTACTCCGGTTCAGGTAACCGGTACATCTGCAACGGATATTATGTCACAAAATGCAGTTACAAATGAACTAAATAAGAAGGCAACAACAGCAACAACTTTAAATGGTTATGGCATTACTGATGCTAAAATATCTGATGGCACCATCACTTTAGGAGATAAGACCATAAAGCCTATTACGGCAGAAACGGGCACCGTTGCAAGTGTTATAATTACTGGGGGGACAGGTATATCAATAACATCTACTGACCCAATAACCACGAGTGGGACGAGAGGGATAAGCCTTTCAGCAGATTATCAAAATAAAATAAGTAGTGCTACAACGTTAGTGTCTTTTTTAGAAGGTGCTAACACCGTAACGTCAATATCAAGTATCCCGATTACTAAAAGATTATGTATTGCAAGTGTCACAAGTGGTTCTTTT
>JAGBBI010000074.1 GCA_017938565.1 Clostridia bacterium | reverse complement strand
CCTGTAATAATACGTCCAACGCCATATTCTTTTATTAGTTTTAAGCCTTTTTCAAGCCAGGTGATAACATTTGAAGTGTTATCGATAATTATTGGCTCTTTTTTCTCATTTTTTGAATCTGCCATAGTTAATTATTTTTTTCTTCATTTGTTATTCGTCTGACTATGCTTAACATTCTGTTAATTTCTCCATTATCTTCGTTTAATCTTGAAGAACCATTTGAGGTGTTGTATTCGCTTCCCTTATAAGACGAAAGTTTGCTGTAAGCATTAAGTGTTTCGTCTACCCTTTGTTTGTTGTTGCGATTAAGAATATTGGCTTTTCCGTCTGACCATTCAATAAGATACTCTGTCCCGTGTTTATCTTTCATTTTGAATTGTGTTCCCTCATTCTTAAATTCATCAGGAATACGTGAAATCATATGTCCTTCATTAAGGAAAGAAGTCTTTTTAAAATAAACGGTTTTTACAGATTTTTGTTCAAGAAATGGTTGCTTTCTTACTTGAGTGTTTTCTTTAAAAGTATTAATGAGATTTCTCATATCAAAACCATCTCTACTTTCATACATTTCCTCTTTTTTGAAAGTGTCTTTTGGCATCTCTCGTGCTTGTAGTCCGGTTTCTTTAAATGCTTTTTCGTTGTTGTGCATTTCCTGACCCGCTTTTTTGATACCCTGATAAATATTTTCATTATCAGAATAGTCACCTTGTTTCTCAATACCATTTTCCATTTCTTGTACCGAAGTGTACCCCTTTACTTGAGCGTGTACACGCTTCTTGTAATCATCTGATGCGTTTTCTGGAGTGTAGTCCAATGTGGTCTTATTAGCATCCATTTTTTCATACTTTGCCTTGTCTTCGCCCACCTCTTTGGCGAGACCACCATCATAATCTTTCGCTCTTTTCTTTGCATCATTGTAAGCCTTACCGTTGTTCTTCTTATCTTCACTTTCCACATTAGGTCCAAGAACAGCCTTAAACTCATTAGAACTTTCCGAGATAAGTCGCTTTAAATCGCTTACTTTGTAAGTCATTTCCATTGCTAAAACTATTTTATTTAATTATTATTGTTTCTGTTAATAAGGATAATATCCTCTATAATTTCTTGTTATTGGAGTGGAATTAAGTTCCATACCACGATATAATCTTTGCATTCTTAATTGCAAAATTTCTTCTTGGTCCTCCGTTTTTTCCATCTTTTCATTAATTTTATTTAAATCACGAAGAACCTCAGGGTCATATTGTTGACCGTACATTTTAGGATTCATTTTCATTGTTTTGGCCAACTTTTTTTCATCATATCTTTATGGTCATTAGCGTTCGCAAAGAATTTGTTATTTTTATTACTTTCC
This sequence comes from Clostridia bacterium, assembly GCA_017938565.1. The sequence continues at coordinate 802 of JAGBBI010000074.1, read as the reverse complement.
CCATCTCCTATTGGTGCGTCATATGCACAGTCACATTCGCAATCGCCTTTAATATATTCATTAAGAACGCTTTTCTTTATAAATTCTTCTTGCTCTTGAGTTATGTACATTGTTTTTTTCTTGATGGGGCCACCAAAACAAGGCGCGGTAAATTGTCCAGAAGCATCTGCACTTGTAACACCACCTCCTTCTCCATCCTCATTTAATCTTTCTTTGTCATAAGTGAGATTTACCACATCTTGGAATATATGCTTTAATTCAGATTTAATTTTAGATTCATTTTCCCACGATGAAATGAATTTTTTGTTATTAATGAGTTCTTCACAAGTTTTTTTGCATAATTCAATGGCAGAATTATATTCATCACTAACTCTTATTTCTTCGTGGTCGTATTTTTTTAGAAAATCAACCAACACCCCAAGATTGGCCCATTTTTCATCATCTGTTTGCGAAGTAGTAATTTTTGTTGTTAACAGTTTTAAAGAAAATTCCCCGAATTGGGTTTGTCTATCAAGTGCTGCGTCGTTATCTAAAATGCCATATCCCCAAGCACCTTCATTTAATGGACTATTATCTATAATATTAGATTCAAATAATGAAATATATAAGTTACGCATTTTTTTATTATAATCTTTACGAGGGGCCATATATTTCACGGTAAAAGTGTCGGGTACTCGTTTTCCATTTTCATCATAACCATTATCTTTAATTTTAGTGGTTTTTACAATGATTGCGGAATTTTCATCATTGGGGTCAAAGCGCTTAGTGAGTATAGATAAAGCCTTAGGCCCATCAATTTTAT
>JAGBBI010000073.1 GCA_017938565.1 Clostridia bacterium | reverse complement strand
TGCTTTTTTAGGTTTTCTTAGTATTATTAATTCATCGGTGAACTTACCCTTCTTTGCCATTATTATTCCACAAACCGTACAAACTACTACAGCACCAATAGCATCAAGTAGCAAATCTTTCATTGTGTCTTTTAAAGCGTCTCTCCCAACAAAAGGAACACCCGTTATTGAATTTGCCCAACGTTGCATATTGCTTCCAGATATCTCATCTGACACCCATTCAATTCCTTCCCAAACAACTCCGACAACAACAGCAAAACAAAATGCAAATAGTACTACAAATAATGTATTTAAATGTACATCATCTTTGTCGTTGCCATTAAACAAATAAACAAGTGAAAAACTTAAAAGTGCTATCATTGCTCCCGACAATGTATGTAAAAGTGCATCCCACCATTTTACTGTTGCATAAAAATTAACGATTTCACCGAAGAAAAAGTGTGCAAAACAAAACAATATAAATATAACCATTGCATATTCAGGGATTTCTACCTTTGTTTTCTTTATAATACGAGGCAAAAGCGACGCAATTAAGAAAAATAGCGATTGCGTTGCGTTAAAAACATATCTACTTCGCATAGACGCATCTTTGTCAATACAAATACCTATTATACAAACAACCAACATCAATGCCATAATTATTCTCAATCCAATGTATATAACAAGAGATGTCGTATTCTTCTTTTGTATAGCTTCCATCAATCATAAGCCTCCAATGTTTTAATTAAACTAAAAGCGATGACACGCTCGCCATCGCTTTATACCTTTTGAAACTAGTCATTCTTATATGGTAAAAGTGCCATAACTCTTGCTCTTTTAATAGCATTTGTTAATTCTCTTTGGTGCTTAGCACAAAGCCCAGAAATTCTTCTTGGAACGATTTTACCCTTTTCTGTCATATATCTTTTAAGTTTAGCAACATCTTTATAATCTAATGCTTCAACTTTATCTTGGCAGAAAGAACAAACTTTTTTAACATTTTTCTTGGCTTTCTTAACATTTTTATCGTCATAGCCTGCGTTATTTCTTTGTGGTTTCATTGTTACTTCTCCTTTCAATATTTTAATTAATTCGACTAGAATGGCAAATCATCATCGTCGATAGGTTCAAATTTTGCTATTTTACTTTTAGCTTGTGAAGTTGGTTCACCATCATCAAACTTAGATTTTTCAGTTGGCTCACCATCGTCATAGTTAGAATTTTTTGCAGAAACAAACTCAACTTCTTCCGCTACAATTTCGGTTACATATCTTTTACTTCCATCTTGCGCTTCGTAGTTTCGGCTTTGCAAGCTTCCAACAATACCAATTCTGCTTCCCTTCTTAAAATACTTGTTAACAAAATCAGCAGTTGCTCTCCACGCAACACAGTTAAAGAAATCTGCTTCCCTTTCACCCTCAGCATTAGCAAATCTGCGATTTACTGCAATAGAAAATCTACAAACACTAAGGCCATTAGAAGTTGTTGTTAATTCTGGGTCTCTTGCAAGATTACCAACCATAATTACTTTGTTCATAAAAACTTTCTCCTAAATTACTTTGCAACTATCATATGTCTAACAACGCCGTCAGTAATATTAAGTTGCTTTCCGATGCTGTTTGCACTTGTTTCAACTTCTGAGTTAAAATTAACTAGAACATAAAAACCTTCAGATTTGTAGTTGATTGGATAAGCAAATTTCTTCATTCCAATTTTTTCTACATTTTCAATAACGCCAGCATTCTTTGTGATTATTGTGTCAACCTTTTGCATAACTGCATCTTTTTGCTCGTCAGTTAGGTCGCCAGCAACAATGTACAACATTTCATACTTTTGCATATTTCTATACCTCCCTTTGGACTAAATCGGCTTTGATTTTTCATCAAAGCAAGGATTTCGTGCTAGTATAATAGCACAAAAATTTTCACATTTCAAGTAATATATAAAAATTTTCGATAAATTAACAATAATTTAACAATTATTAGATGTTGATTTCATCGTCAACGGCACCTTTTATGGTAAGTTGAATACGTTTTTTATTTAAATCAACACTCATAACTTTTACTTTCACAACATCTCCGACTTTAAGTGCTTCACTTGGATGTTTGATATAGTCTTTGCTAATCTCGCTTATATGGACAAGACCGTCTTGATGCACCGATATATCGACAAACACACCAAAGTCTACGACATTTCTAACAACACCCGTCATAACCATACCTTCTTTTAGGTTCTCAATACCCAAAAGCTCACTTTTAAGCATTGGCTTTGGAAGGTCATCACGAATATCTCTACCTGGTTTTGCAAGTTCTTTTGCAATATCTACTAAAGTAGGTTCACCCACATTGATTTCTTTTGCGATTTTAGCAACGCCCTTGCTTTCTACAAGTTCTGGCAGACTTCTCACCTTATCGCTTCCAATGTCTGCTGTGCTTAAATCAAAGTATCTAAGTAAACTTTCTGCAACATCATAACTTTCTGGGTGTACGCCAGTATTGTCAAGTATATTTTCTCCACCAACAACCCTTAAAAAACCAGCACATTGCTCAAAAGCTTTATCTCCAAGCTTTGGAACTTTTTTAAGCATTTGTCGATTTTTAATTGACCCATTTTCTCTTCTATATTTTTCAATAGATTTTGCAATTCCGCTATTCAAGCCTGAGACATACGAAAGCAAGCTTGGGCTTGCCGTATTTACGTCAACACCAACTTTGTTTACACAATCTTCAACCACACCCTCCAACACTTCAGTTAATCTTGCTTGTGGCATATCGTGTTGATACTGACCAACACCAATACTTTTTACATCAATTTTGATAAGCTCTGCAAGAGGGTCTTGAAGTCTTCTTGCAATGGATACCGCACTTCTCAAAGCAACATCAAAGTCCGGAAATTCTGACGCTCCCAACTTACTTGCACTACAAACCGACGCACCCGCTTCATTTACAACTGCATAAGATACTTTTCTTGTAAGCTTCTTAATAAGATTACTTACAAAAATTTCACTTTCTTTTGTCGCCGTTCCATTTCCTATTGAAATAACATCAACATTATGCTTGTTAATTAATGCTGTCAATTTTTCTTCAGCTTCTTCAATTTTGCTTTGTGGCGGAGTTGGATAAACTACTGCAGTGTCAAGCACATTTCCATTTTCGTCTATTACTGCAATTTTACAACCCGTTCTGTATGCTGGGTCAAGTCCCAATATTACCTTGCCTTTAAGTGGTGGTTGCATTAGAAGCGGTTCCAAATTAACTTCAAACATCTTGATGGCTTGCTCATTTGCGCTATCGGTTAATTCGGTCCTAATCTCCCTTTCAATACTTGGGAAAATTAGCCTATCATAACTATCCTCGGCAACTTCTTTTAAAAGTTCTTCGTATGGAGAATCTTTTTTAATAAATTCGTAATAAATTTTAACAAGTGCCAATTCTTCGTTAAGCTCTAACGAAATCTTTAAGCAATCTTCTGACTC
>JAGBBI010000072.1 GCA_017938565.1 Clostridia bacterium | reverse complement strand
TATTCAGTACGAAATTAACAGACAAACTTATTTGCTAAAAACTGGCGGTGAAATAATTCAAGAAACAAGGCGTTGGGACGATTCTGTTGGCGAAAACTTTCCAATGAGAAGTAAAGAGGGTGCAAAAGATTACAGATATATGCCAGAACCTGATATTTTACCAGTAGTTGTAACAGATGCAGAAATTGAAGAAATTAAAAACAACATTCCTATGCTACCAAAAGAAATAAAAACTAAACTTATGAGTGAGTATGGCTTAAGTGAATACGATGCTAACTTAATTTCAAAGGAAGGAGAAATATCAAAATTCTTCTTTGAAGCAAATAATTATTATAAAAATGCAAAAAAGGTCGCAAACTGGATAACTTCCGAAATTAATAAAAGAATTAATAATGAATTTATGGAAGAAGTTATTGTACCAATTAACCCACAAGAGTTTGCAAAAATGCTTACAATGCTTGACGCTGGGGAATTGAGTCAGCAAGGCGCAAGGACTGTTTTAAATGAACTTTGGGGAAACAGCGAAACGACCAATGATATTGTAAACAGATTACAATTAAAAATGGAAAACAATGATGAAGAACTTGAAGAAATCATAAAGAAAATTATTTCTGAAAATGAAAAAGGAGTCGCTGATTATAAGGGTGGAAACCAAAAGGCTTTTGCTTTCTTTGTGGGTCAGGTTATGAAAGCCACAAAAGGACAGGCTAATGCAGGGAAGGTTAATGAGTTGTTAAGGAAGCACTTATCATAGGCTTTTTGTAAGGGGTGTATTATATGAATAGTATGACAGGTTTTGGGCACGGAGAAGTTGAGTGTAATGGAAATAAAGTTTCTGTTGACATTAAAAGTGTTAATGGCAGATTTTTAGACATTACAACAAAGATGCCAAAAAGTTTTTTATGTTTCGAAGAATCAATCAAAAATCAAATTAAAAAACAAATTACAAGAGGAACTCTTGATGTATTTGTTACTATTACGAAAGCGAGTGGCGAAGATGTCGAAATGTCGCTAAATTCAGTACTTTGCGAAAAAATTTATTCAGAAGCCGAGAAGTTGTCTAAGTCAACAAAAATCCCAAACGAATTAACACTGAAAGAGTTGATAAGAGTTGATGGGATACTGCAACTTCAACCTAAAGAGTTAGATGTGAATTTTTTTGCTCCAATGTTGCATAATGCAACACAAGAAGCGTTGAATGGTTTGATGTTAATGCGGAAATGCGAAGGCGAAAATTTAAAAATGGAGCTACTTAACATGTTTCAATCGCTAAAATTAGTGGTAGAGAAAATAGTCGCAGAAATTCCTAAATCGGTTAATGAATATCAACGAAAACTAAATTTACGTATTACAGAGGCGTTAAAAGGCGTAGAAATTGATGAAAATAAACTTATAAATGAAGTTGCATTTTTTGTTGATAAATCCGATGTAAATGAAGAGATTGCAAGATTATATTCTCATTTAAATCAAGCTGATGCATTATTAAATAGCAACTCGCCTATTGGTAAGCAACTTGAATTCGTTACTCAAGAAATTACAAGAGAGATTAATACATTAGGCTCAAAATCTGGTTCAATTAGTATTACGAATTTAGTGTTAGAAGCAAAAAATATTAACGAAAGTATAAAAGAACAGATAAGAAATGTTGAATAAATAATATTTAATAAAATAATTAATTTATAATGAAAAAATCACAAAAAGTATTTGTATGTGAAATGTCAAGTGTGTTATAATAATGTATAAGAGGAGTAGAAACTATGTCATTAAACGAACCACCAGTAGATAAATTAATTGATAAATTAGGGAATAAATATGCACTTTCTGTATTGGTTGCAAAAAGAGCGAAAGAGATTTCTATTTCAAGGTCGGAATTTTTTAATGAAAACAGACGTATAAAGCCTGTAAGCGTTGCGTCTAGTGAATTCTTTGATGGAGTAGTTAAGAAACCAGAATAACTCTGGACTTTAATTGTACTTTAATGAATTTTCGGTTGGTGTAAATTTACTCCAACCGTTTATTTTTGAAAAGGAGAATGTTTGAAGTGTACGCTCAAGTTATTGTTGATATCGCAAGTTCCAACGTGGATAAAATTTTTGATTATTATATTGAAGATGATGTTGATATGCCAGTAGGTTCACGTGTATTAGTTCCATTTGGGAATAGAAAAATTGAAGGATTTATTATTTCAAAGTCAAATACTACTTCTTATGAAAAAACAAAGGTGAAGCCAGTATTTGACAGATTAGACCCAATGCCTGTAATTACAGCTGAGCAGTTGGAACTTGCTGAGTTTATGAGAAAAAGATTCCATATTGGTTATGCTGATTGTTTTAGGTTGTTTTTACCGCCCGAATTAAGAAGTGGGAAGGTTAAAGATATATTTAAATACATCATTGAGATTTCAAACATAAATCAATTGCAAGAATATAAAGCGTCTTTGAAAAAGAATGCCACAGCACAAGCTGGTTTGATTGACTTTTTAATTGATAATAAAGATGGCGTCGAGCGAAGTTTGTTGAATAAATTATTTGGATCCTCTGCACTACAAAAATTAAAGAAATTAGGGCTAGTTCAAGAAAGAACTGAGCATATAAAGCGAACGCCTTATAATAATTTGGATGAAGCAGAAAAGAAGAATATAAAATTAACACAATTACAACAAGATGCAATAAATACGATATTGGCAGATACAAACCGAAGTTATCTTTTACATGGAATTACTGGAAGTGGAAAGACCGAAGTCTATATGAATGTAATAGAAGATGTTTTAGCTAAAGGTAAGTCTGCATTAATGCTTGTTCCG
>JAGBBI010000071.1 GCA_017938565.1 Clostridia bacterium | reverse complement strand
AGAAATAAAGAAGATATTGGAATATCAATTTGTTCAGGGAAAAGGTGTTCCACAAGAAATTTTGGATAGGGTATTTGCTATCGACCCCACTAAGAAAAAGACATATACTAAGTGGGTTCTTATGCAGTGGGAGCGCGAAAAAGAAAATATCACATCTTCTTTAAAAAATGGACGTCTTGTCGAGTTGTTTAAATATTTCCAAGAAAGGGCTAATAGTGGATTGAATCTATTGAGTATGAAGTCATTTGAAAGTGCATTAGATATGTTACCAGATATTGACCCAATATTTAGCAAAACAGATAATGAAAATGATGAAGCAAACGATTTTGATATAGTTTATGATACTTCTGATTGGAAGATAGCCGTACCGCACACGTATGAAGCAGATAAAAAATTGGGACAGGGCTGTAGATGGTGTACGGCGGGTGCGTTTGGAGATACTGATACCTATTGGAGACGATATTCAGCGGCAGGGCCTCTTTGGGTTAATTTTGATATGAGAAAAAGCGAAATAGGGCCTAAGGATGGTAAGGAATATCCATATACCAGATATCAATTCTGTTTTGAATATAGTTCAAAAGGAGAATTGTGCGATTCTAATGATGATAGAATTGATTTGGAAAAAATGGATATGCCCGAACACGTTTTACAATTCTATGAGAGCAAAAACGAAAACTATCGCTATATTTTAGAGAACGAGGGTGATGAGGAAAAAATGAGAGAAAGGTATGAGCAACAGCGCTTGCAAAATGCTATATTTAGAAAAACAGGTAGCCACGGTGTTGATTTGTTAATGTTGCAGACCTATAATGACGATTATGACATAAACATTAATCCAGATTATTATGAAATTTACCATTCTGAAGACACAAGGGATTCTATAGATAATTATGTTTATGGCACAGAGGATATATATGACTTATGTGATGGTTATCCTTTAGTTATTATGAAACAGCGTAATGGTTATTACGAAAGTTTTAATGCTTATTATGAAAGAATAGAAAACAGTAGATGGGGCGAAATTAGAACCTGGGAAGCCACCGAAGCAGAGTTTTATAACGATAAAGATAAATCTTGTAGATTTTTTTATGATTCTTCTTATGAAAAAGCATTAATGTTTTTTACAGGCCCACAAGCATCAGATATAATTCGTTTTAAGTTTAGCGATAATTTTGACACTGAGTTTGAAGAGATTAGTTTAATTAACTTGAATAATGCACCATCAGAATATGACAATAGCAAGTGGGTTCTCCTTAAATATGAAAATAAATTATACGGTTTATTGTGCGTTGATGTTTTAGGAAAATCAGCCAAGATGATAATCCAAAGAGATTTGCCAACAAACAGAGAAGGCTTCCAAATAATAAAAAATGAAAGCTGGTTTTATATTGAAGGACGCCTTAGAAATTATTACTTAACGGGCAACGAAGAACAACATAATTTTGAACTTGATAGTTATTTAGAAGATAACGACAGGTTTTTTATTGTCACTTATCCTGATGAGGATATGCCAAGACTTAAGGGTTATGGGCTATATGATACCCAAAACAAAACATTGGTTATTAGTGGGGCCACGTCAATATATGAAACAGGTAGTGAATTGAAAGTTATTTATAAGAATGGAGTTCAACTTTACAGTTTAGAAACATTAAAACCATTCACTCGTTTATTCACAAATGGTAGTTTAATACGTGGTTGCAGTGGATATAAATATCAAGACCCTGATAGTGGATTGTGGTATTTTTCTAGCGGAATAGATGAAACAGAACACGGGCCATTTCTTGAAGTGTTAGAAGGCGTAACGCATTATAGCGATGTTTGGGTTAGAAGACTTGAAACTAAAGATATAAAGATATATGATACAGACAAACGTATTTTTTACGGGCCCGATAATGTGGAGGATGTAACACGCTCTTATTTTTATGGTTTGTTCGAGTATGCTACATTTGAAAAAAAATTTTATTTTTATAGCGCACAGACTAATAAAACCCTATGTGAATTTAACCCTTCGGGAAAAAGACACGGAATGGGAGATTCTGTATCTGATGGATTTTTGATTTACACAGACATTGATGGAAAACGTAATATATTGTCACCATTAAAGGGCCCACTACTTAATAGTGGTATGGATATT
>JAGBBI010000070.1 GCA_017938565.1 Clostridia bacterium | reverse complement strand
ATGCCTATTTATTCCTATAATATCTTTCAAGTTCTTTTTGAGACTTATATTTTTTTCTATAAATTTCATAACATTCAGTACATCTATTGGTTTGGTTGTTTTTTGAGGATAGTATTCTATATATCCCCTCCATAAAGCAAAAACAATAATTTTAAAAAGTCCTTATATATAAGGCTTTTTTGGCATTTAGGTCTATTAACTTTTTTAATCTGAACCGTTACTTTTGCGTTCTCTATATCTTCTCGCCCTCTCACGTGCTGCGGCTTTATCGGCTTCTTTCTGACAAAGATAACATCTGTATTGGTTATTTGTCTCTCTCTCAAATTCTTCTCCGCATTCCACACAAATACTATAATCAATATATTTCCTTTGATAACCGATGCAAAATTCACAAAATCTTCTGTTGCGCTGTTTGCTATTCTTAATGACTTCTCCGCATCTTGCACATTTTATATATTCTTCGTTGTTCCAACAATTTAAGTATGTGTTTATCATTGCGGCGTATAATTGTCCTTCGCTTTTATGATAATCGTTTTCACTTTTTCCTATTTTTTTGAGCCACCATTTGAAATCATCAGCAATATATTCTTCTCTTTCTCTATTTGACATTTCAAGCCAACAAGAGCGTTCACTTTCCAATTCCATATAAATGTTTATATCGGGAAAATCCCTCTCATATTTGACAATATAATTCCAGCATCGTTTAAGGAATACTTTAGGAGTTATGTTCATTTTTTCGGCAATGTAATCCACATAGCATTTCCGACTGAACATTTTGTTCCTTCGCTCAAAAGGGCAATACCGTTCGTATTCGCAATCTTTGCAAGTATTGCGGTATGGTCTGTTGTTATCATCAAATGGCATAGTAAGACCTCATATCGCTAATCTGGCGGTTACATTCATCAGCATAGCAAGGGTAAGCCGCTGCTATTTTTTCCAATACTACTAACTTGAAAATGATATACGCTTCATCTTTTCCGGTTTTGCCTTTCAGAGTGCGGAGGGTTTGGTCATAAGCAATAAGATTGTGACGGATATAATTAACTATCCACCGATGCATAGTTGCTTCGTTGTTCGGTCTGTGCATTCTGAAATTTTCCATTTCTTCAAGGCTACGCTCATATTCTTCAAAACTCTCCGAACTATTACAATGACGTTCTAAATATTCCGTTTCATTTGAAATATGCTCATAAATTCGACACTCCTGATGTTTTAGTGTTTTTGCTTCTAATTCTTCCTGCGGAAGAATTGAAACTGTGATACCTTCAGCGATTTGCTTCATTTTTTCCGCTAAATTGTTTATCTTTGTATTCTGTGCCTTTTTAGATGAGATTTTCCGTTTATTTGCTTTTTCAAGTTCAAGTTTGAAATTTTCCGTTTCCATTGCATCCAACACATCTTGCTTTTTCCATATCCTCATTGGAGCAGCAGACCTGTAATGTGGATTAGGCTTTAATGTGGGTTCGGGTAAAAGTTTTGTAATCATTGATTTAGTCCATCCCATTTCAAGAATGGTTGACTGTGTAATCATTTCTACTTTTTGATTTTTGTTCATTTGTTGTTTCTCCTTTAAAGTAAGAATTTGTTTTTACAAAATAAAAAAGGCTATGCTAACGAATACAGAGTAAATCATCTTGCAAGTCTGTTTTTTGAAGAAAAACGAACTTGAAAAAATGATTTTTTTTATTAGTCAAATTTTCCGTTTGACCAATAAATCTGCATTCAATCCAGCATAGCCTTAAATCTTATGATTATAACCCTCTTTGAAGGGCAAGGAAATCGCTCCGCTCATTGCGGTTAGATTGAACTATTTAGTTTTCATAGTATTATATCACGGATTTTCCGTTTTGTCAATCACTAATTTCATATTTCCCGTTTGGTCAAGAAAAAATCTCCCTTAAATCTTTGACCATCTGTGCTGCATCGGCTTCTTCCCAGTTGAGTAAATGCTTATCTTTGTACTGCTCGTACTTATCATCAAAAGCATCAATTAGTCTTGCCTTGGCTTCGTCCTTCTCATAGAGAGCATCAAGGAAACTTTTCAGATATGCGAGCGGGTTCTTCTCAATCTCGTTTGCCGTCTGTGCCGGAAGTTTCAATAGCCTTTCAATGGAAATAGCGTAGTTATGTGCATTATACATCTTTGTACCTCATTTCAATTATATGCTGATACCTTGAATAGCATTCTCATAAAGGAATACCTTCAGCGTGTCGCTTATGCCAGTATTGTAGTAGTCAAGCAGAAGAACATTGAACTGCTCCATATGCTTGTCGGTAATGGTCAATATTCCTGCTCCTGCTTCAACCAAAATCTTATTAGCCAATGTTAGACTTGTACGCTTGTTGCCATCCCAGAAGAATTGACCTCTTGTACCCCATACAAAGGCGTTTAGAGCCTTTTCTGTTGCAGATATGTCAGCATTAAGGATGTCGGCTAACTCCTGCTGTACGGCTTCCTGCTGCGGTATAGGTGGCATATAGTCAGTGCCAGAGATACCAACCGTTCCGGTACGGAGTTTACCCCATTCTAATGCCTCATTTCGTGCAATGAACTCATTCAGTTTGCACCAGTATTCAAAGGTCACAGGCTCATTGATGGTATTTAATAGGTGCTTCCAAGCATCTCGCATATTAAGGATTGCTTGTATATCGTCAAGTTGAACATTCGGAACATTGACACCGTTTAATATGGTTTTAGTCTGTGGGAATGTTACGGCTCTATTCTCCATCTTCATTCCGCAATATACATTTTCATCCCATTTCTTTTTGGCAAGAAATAGACTTTGCTCCGGTGTTAGTTTGTATTTATCAGCAAAATTCATTTGCATACCTCCATATTGAATTTATTCCATCTTATTTTTTAATCGTCTACATACTCGATTATATCTCCGGGTTGACAGTTGAGCAATTCACATAATTTGTTAAGCATTGCATTTGATACAATCTCACCATTTCGGATTTGTTGCAGTTGTCTTTCTCCGATGATTTTATCTTTTCGCATTTTATAAGATGTATAACCACTGTTTTTCAGTGCTTCCATTATATCAATTTTATATCTTAAAGCCATTGTTTAAACTCCTTATCAGAATTAGGTACAAGTACCTTTATATTATTATAGCACAATGATACACCCATTTCAAGTGTCTATTTGCACAAATAATCACCAAAATATACACCCAAAACTTGTGCATATTTTTCTTTAAAAAGTGTTGACAATCACCCATAATGGGTGTATAATGTAATCACAGCAAGGGAACAACACACCTGCTGAATACATTTAAAGGAGACTAACAAAATGTCAACAATCGAATTAACCACAAAAATTAGAGAGTTGAAAGAACTCAAAGCAATGGCGGAGGAAATCGCAGCGGAGATTACAAGTATTGAAGATGTAATCAAAGCCGAGATGACCGCAAGAGACACCGACGAAATGACGGTTGATGTTTACAAAGTAAGATGGACAAAAGTATCAAGCAACAGATTTGATACAACGGCATTTAAAAAGGCAATGCCCGAACTTGCGGAGAAGTTCACCAGAGTAACCGAGTCAAGAAGGTTTTCCGTATGTTAATAAAAAATGCCCTTATATAAGCGGCAACTTATATAAAGGCAAGTGTAACATAGTCCAGCCTATACGGAGCAGTTACATTATATATTATATATGTATCTGCTCCAAAAATCAAGATAAGGAGCGAAAATATATGAAGTGGTTTAATCATCCGCAAACCCTCGAAGAATTAAAAAAGCAGTACAAACAACTTGCAGTTAAACACCACCCAGACAAGGGCGGTAATACAGCCGATATGCAAGAAATCAATGCAGAGTATGACCGACTTTTTGAACTTTTGAAAAATACCCATAAAAATGCAGAAGGTCAAACATACACCACCCAGACCGAGACCACCGAAACCGCAAACGATTTTAAAGAAATCATTGAAAAACTTATCCGATTTAACGGAATACATATTGAAATATGCGGTTCTTGGGTATGGGTGACAGGTTGCACTATTGAATACCGGGAAGAACTTAAAAAGATGAAATTCAGATGGAGCAAGTCAAAAGTTGCTTGGTATTACCATCGGGAAGAATACAGAAAATCCACAAAGAGAACATACACGCTTGACGAAATCCGTGACCTTTACGGAAGCGAAACAATCAAGACCGAACCGCAATTAAAACTTGCAATAGTATAATAATTGTGCTGGGCTATCGGCAAGACGGGCAGAAAGGAAAACGAAATGAAGATTTTGACACTTGCTATTATTTGTTTATATCTCGCTATCAATATTGTTGCTGCAAAGATGATGGATGCAAAGGAAATGAAGAAACATTTTATAGATGGTCAATGTATCATCGGCAGAGTTGCCGCAAATGTTTTCTATGCTCCTGCTTGGCTTTTGAAACTCATCAGAATCATTGTTATAAATGGGGTAAAGTAAATATGAGATTTATATACACGGTTAGAATTGATGAGGACAACAACGCTGCATCTTGCCCAACAATCATTGAATGTAAAAGGTTTATAAGAGACTTTCAAAGACACGACAAGACAATACATATATTCAGCATCTACAACGAAGAAACCTGAACTATTATTCAAATCAATATAAAGGAGAATATCACAATGAAGAAACAAGAATTATTTGAAAAGGCAGTTAAGGCAATGGACAACTACACAAGGGCGGTTGAAATGGGGTTAAATGATTTTGCTAACTACTACCACAGCCAAATGAAAACACTGTGTAACGAAATCCGACACAGAGGACTAAAACAAGAATTTGATGACTTTGCACTTGTATTCTAATTTATAGGCGGTTGAAATACACCGCCTATATACTTATTTTAATTTGTAAAAATAGAGTGTAGTT
>JAGBBI010000069.1 GCA_017938565.1 Clostridia bacterium | reverse complement strand
CAGTATAAAATATGTGGGATACCTTATCAAAAGACCGAGCTAATTTCATTGATAGAAAATCACAACTTAAACCCATTTGAGAGGGTGAAGAAATTGACCTACATAGAAAAATTGGTTCTATCATTTATTCGAATTGAGGTCAAAAAAAGCGAAATTGTATTGATTGATTTGGATGATTTTGTTGAAGATTTAAATTTGAAAAGCGATGTGTTTTTGGAGATGTTTTCTTGGATTGAAAACTATTCAGGTACGGTAATTGTAGCTGAAAACGGGGCAAATTTCGTCTCAAATATTAAGTCAGATGTCTTATTTTTAAATTTTGGCGTTTTGAAAAGTGGAATTGACCTAAAAAAAGAACTGGAAAATCCGGGCAATCTTTTCCTGTATAAATCAGCACTAAAAGCAAAAGGAATTGAAGAAAGTCAAGTCAACATTAAGGTTGAGAAAACGATGTGTGGTTTATCGATTGTTTCGTCTGGTTTGGGTAAAGATGAGATGAACATTCTTAAAAGTTTACTAACAAAGAAACTTGATTTTAATATCGGTGATAAAATTGAAATCGTAAAACTTGGGAAGTACTTTTTCGAAAAATTGGGCGGTAAAATCATTAGTTAACTTTTTATCAAATTCACTTGAAAAACCACTAGATATTTGTTATTATATATTGCGAAAGATTTAGGAGACTATTGTTTTATGAATACCTTTGAGAAGTTTTATGAAACGTTTAAGTTGAATAAAAACAAATGCACAAATTTGGGCTCGTATTTTGCGGAAAGGTTTTTATCAAAATCATCAAGTGAAGAGTTGGCTGGTTATAAGGATAGATTAATTGATGATAATTTTAGGCTTATTATGGAAGACCAGGATTTAGTTAGATGTGTGGAAATGTTTTTTGAGAATGATTTAAACATAGCAGAATCAGCAAGAAATACATTTATGCATCGTAACACATTTTTGAAAAGAGTTGAGAAGATAATTGAATTAACTGGGATTGACATAAGGAAGTTTGAGAACGCTATGATGTTTAAGTTCTTGATGATTATCTACAATTTAGCAGGCTAGGGGCATTTAACTATGAATGCAAAAGAACAAAGTGTTGATTTGGTTAAAAGGCTCATTGATTATTATCCTAAAAGCAAATGTGAACTTGACTATTCTTCAAATTATGAGCTTTTGGTTGCGGTGATACTTTCAGCACAATGCACAGATAAGCGTGTTAATATTGTAACTAAGGAACTATTTGAAGTAGCCAATACGCCCGAAAAAATGCTTTTGCTTGGCGAAGAAAAATTGAAACATATTATAAAGCCTTGTGGGTTTTATAATAATAAAGCAAAGAATATTATTAGTGCATCAAAAGATTTGGTGAGCAGTTATCATTCGGTTGTCCCAAATACAAGGGAAGAATTAATGAAACTTTCTGGCGTTGGAGAAAAAACTGCGAGCGTTGTTTTGGCTGTGGCTTTTGGTGTTCCTGCAATTGCTGTGGATACTCACGTTTTTAGATTGTCAAAAAGATTAAAATTGGCAAACAAGAAAACTCCGACCGAGACAATGCATGCACTTGAAAAACTTTTACCAAAAGCAATGTGGAGTGATGGGCATTTTGCGCTTGTTCTTCATGGCAGGTATGTGTGTAAAGCAATTAAGCCAAATTGCGGGGAGTGTTTAATAAACGATAAGTGTCCAAGTTTTAATAAGATTAAAAAATAATTGGTGAAATATTATGTATGATGATAGAGTTAAAATTTTTATAAAATCAGGGAATGGTGGAAATGGCAAAGTGTCTTTCCATACGGCTAAGTATGTAAGAGTTGGCGCCCCTGATGGTGGCGACGGGGGTCGTGGTGGAGATATTATTATTCAAGCCGATAAAAATGTAACCGACCTTGGAGAATTTCGCTATACCAAACACTTTAAAGCCGAAAATGGTTTTGGTGGTGGTGGAAATACATCAACAGGGAAATCAGGGAAAGATGTTTTATTAAAAGTCCCTTGTGGAACAATAGTCAAAGATGACGAAACGGGCGGAATACTTGCGGATCTTTTCTACGATGGAGATAGCGTAGTTGCTATGCGTGGTGGCGAAGGTGGACGTGGTAATGCAAAGTTTAAATCAAGCCGAAGAAAGTCTC
This sequence comes from Clostridia bacterium, assembly GCA_017938565.1. The sequence continues at coordinate 7,797 of JAGBBI010000069.1, read as the reverse complement.
CAACCTTTGCTCAAACTGGTGAAATTACGAAAGAAGCGTGTGTTGTATTGGAATTAAAAACTATTGCAGATGTCGGATTGGTAGGTTATCCGAATGCTGGGAAGTCAACTTTACTTTCGGTTTTGACCTCTGCAAAGCCAAAAATTGCAAATTATCAATTTACTACACTTTCTCCAAATCTTGGGGTTGCAAGAGTTTATGACAAATCATTCACTATTGCTGATATCCCAGGTTTGATTGAGGGGGCTAGTGAAGGTGCAGGGCTCGGACACTACTTTTTAAGACATGTTGAAAGAACAAGGTTGTTTTTAATTGTTGTAGATGCGTCAGGCATTGAGGAAAGAGATCCATATAATGATTATAAAGTAATTATCAATGAGTTGAAAAAACACGATAAATCGTTGGTTGATACTCCAAGAATTATAGTTTTAAACAAAATGGATATGCCAGAGTCTGAAAAAAATGCAAAGCAATTTATCGCAAAACTTAAAAAGACGAAAAATCCACCAGAGGTTATATGTGTTTCAGCGCATACTCATAAAGGTATTGAAGAGCTGCTTACAACAACAGCAAAGAAAGTTTATGAGTTGCCAAAACCAGAGCCTATTGAATTTGAAAAATTTGAGTACAAACAAGCTGACCCAACAAGATATGAGATTATTCGTGATGACGATGGAGCTTATGTGATAATTGGCGGTTTTGTTGATGAGTTGATTAGAAATGTCGTTTTATCAGATGCTCAAAGTTTTGCTTATTTCCAAAAGATTATGAAAGATAAGGGAATTATTAAGCACTTAAGAAAACTTGGCGCTACTGATGGCGATACTGTTCGTATTGCGGACTTTGATTTTGAGTTTGTTGATGACTAAGGAGGAAATGAAATGTTAAATAGCAAACAAAGAGCGTTCTTGCGTTCGAAGGCGAACTCGCTTGATCCAATTTTACAAGTTGGTAAGGGTGAGATAAGCGATGAGATGCTAACAGGTATCTCAAAGGCGTTAATGAACAGGGAACTTATAAAAATTAGTGTGTTACAAAATTCAGACTATGAAGCAAGACAAGTTGCTGATATTGTTGCAGAAGAATTAAATGCTGATGTAGTTTCAGTAGTTGGAAGAAAAATTGTAATATACAGAAAAAGTACAAAAGTGGGTGTTGAGCATATCGAACTCCCATAACTAAATTAAAAGGTGAAGATTATGAAAGAACAAGTACAAAATATAGAAAATTTATTTAATGAAAAATATAATGCTCTTACCTCGGCGGATGAGCTTGAGGCGTTAAGGGTTGAGTTTTTAGGAAAGAAAGGGCATATTACAAATCTTATGCCTATGTTAAGAGATGTTCCAGTTGAACAAAAAAGAGAAGCAGGAATGATGATTAACAGCCTTAAATCTATGGTTGAAACAAAAATCTCTGAGAAAAAAGAGTATTTTGAGAATGAAAGCATTGAAAAGCAAGTTTCGTCGTCTGAAAAGATAGATATTACAATGCCGGTTGATACAGAGTCTGGCTCGCTTCATCCAAGAACTATTGTTCAAGCAGAGCTTGAAGATATATTTAAGTCTATGGGTTTTGTTGTGGAAGATGGGAACGAGGTGGTTACCGAATACGAGTGTTTTGACTCGGTAAATGTGCCAAGTACACATCCAGCTCGTGATATGCAAGACACTTTTTGGCTTGATAATGGCGAGTTATTAAAAACACAAACTTCGGCTATGCAAAATGCAATACTTAAAAAATACGGCGGAAAGGTTAGAGCTATTTTCCCTGGAAGATGTTACAGAAATGAAGCCGTTGACCATTCTCACGAGACAACATTTTTCCAAATGGAAGGGATTGTTGTTGATGAAAATGTAAGTGTTGCAAATTTGATTTACTTTATGAGAGAAATGCTTTCAAAAGTATTCGGAAAGGAAGTAAAAGTTAGGCTTCGTCCTGGATTTTTCCCATTTGTAGAACCTGGATTTGAACTTGATATGTACTGTCCGTTCTGTGATGGAGAAGGTTGTGCTGTTTGTAAGCATGGTTCATGGATTGAACTTTGTCCTTGTGGAATGATTCATCCAAACGTATTGAAAGAGGCGGGCGTTGACCCAGAGAAATATAGCGGGTTTGCTTTTGGTCTTGGAATGGATAGATTGGTCATGATTAAAACTAAGATTGACGACATCAGACATTTAAACAGTGGAAATTTAAAAGTGTTAAAACAATTTGGATTGGACTTTTAATTTGACAGAAGTATAAGGAGAAGAAATATGATTTTATCACTTAATTGGTTAAAGGAATTAGTTGATATCGAAGGAATTTCAGCCGAAGAAATTGTAAAAAGAATTACTCTTTCAACAGCCGAAGTTGAAGGTGTTGAAAATAAAGGCGACGATATGGATGATGTCGTTGTTGCAAAAGTTGTAACTTGTGAAAAAGTAGAAGGAACTCACTTGAATTTACTATCAGTTGATGATGGTTCCGGTGAGATGTTGCAAATCGCAACGGGTGCTCCAAATGTCTATGCGGGAATGATTACTGCACTTGTAAGAGTTGGAGGTATGGTTGCTGGGCATAAAATTAAAAAAGCAAGACTTGCAGGTATTGACAGTTTTGGTATGTGCTGTTCGGAGGCTGAACTTGGGATTGGTTCAGATGACGATGGCATTATTGATTTTAAAGATTTAGATTGTCCACTTGGAACAAATTTAAAAGATATTTATCCAATCAATGATACTCTAATTGAGATTGACAACAAATCGCTTACAAATCGTCCTGATCTTTGGGGACATTTTGGATTTGCAAGGGAGTTGTCGGTAATATTTAACAGAAAATTAAAGGGGATGGAGCTTTTAGATTTGGCTCAATATGAGCATTTACAACCTTTAGATGTTACCGTTCAGACAAACGCTTGCTATCGTTATTCAGCGTTACGAGTAGAAAATGTAAATGTTAAAAGGTCTCCAATGGAAATGAAGATACGTCTAAACTATTGTGGGTTAAGAGATATTAACTTGCTTGCCGACCTTACAAACTATGTAATGCTTGAACTTGGAACTCCAATGCATGCTTTTGATAGTGCAAAAGTTGACGGAATTATCGTCCGTGAAGCAAACGATGGTGAAAAACTTTTAACGCTTGAGGGCGAAGAGCACGAAATTTCAAAGGGGTCATTGTTGATTTGTAATAAAGATAACACTCCAGTTGCTATTGCTGGAATTAAGGGCGGAAAACTATCTGGCATTTCGGATGAAACAACAGGATTTACTTTGGAAAGTGCAGTATTTGAAGCAAGTGCAATAAGAAAAACTTCTAAAGCAATTGGTCTTGTAACCGACGCTTCTCAAAGATATGAGAAGTCGCTTGACCCAGAAATGACAGACCTTGCAATCGCAAGACTTGTTAAACTTTTACAAAATATCGATAATGGAATTAAAGTTGAATCAAAACTAAGCGATGTCGTAAATTACGAAAGAAAGGAAATTGTAATTGACATTAATTGTGATTTTATTAGAAAAAGAATTGGTGCTGAAATTTCTAACGAGTTTATTGTGAATACCTTGGCAGACCTTGGCTTTAAGGTAAGAGGCAAGAATGAAAACTTGACATTGGTTGTGCCATCTCACAGAGCAACTAAAGATGTTTCAATCAAAGAAGATATCGTTGAAGAAATTGCAAGGCTTTATGGTTATGACAATATCGTTCCAACAACGCTTGCGCTTGATGTTTTACCAGTAAGTCAAGACAATGCTCACGTTATGGAATATAAGACAAAAAGGCTGCTTGCTGAAAAATATAATTTTAATGAGGTTCATAGTTATATTTGGAATTATTCTGATTTTAATTCGTCAATTGGTGTTGAAAGCCCATCATATCTAACTTTATTAGATAGTTCAAATAGTGGTCAAAGTGGTATAAGAAGTGAACTTGTATTATCACTTGTTAAATTCTTTAGCGAAAATAAAAACAATTTTAATGAGATTAAGATTGATGAGATTGGAAGGGTTGTTGTTGGCAAAGATGAAAATAATTTGGCAATAGAAGAAAAACATTTGGCGTGCTTAATGTCTTCAACCGAAAGAAGTGAAAAAGATTTGTATTTTGAAATGAAGAAGATTTTGGAAAACATTGCAAGCAGTTTAGCCAAAGTGCGACTTTCTTATGATACAAACATTTCTAATGGTATATTGCATCCAAATATGGGAACAAAAGTGATGGTTAATGATGTATGTATTGGTTATTTCGGAGTGCTTCATCCAAATGTTTTATCTAAACTTGATAAAAAGGCAAGGGTCGTGGTTTTAGAAGTTGATTTTAACAAATTTATGCAGTTTACAAATCCGGCTAAGACCTATAAGCCAATTTCAAAATTCCAAACTGTTGAACTTGATTTTAACTTCCTTGTGCCAAAGAATAAAACATATTCAGAAGTTCAAGAAATATTAAGTACTTTTAGATGTAAAATGAATATGACCTATAAGTTAAAAGATGTTTATGAAAATGAAAGTTTTGGTGCATATCGTTCTGAAACATTTACATTCGCGATTAATTCAAACGAACACACATTAAGTGCTAATGAAATTGACAATTTTTCACGAAGACTAACCGAACATATGAAAAATGCTGGTATTAATTTAAGATAAATAGAAAAACGCAGAGCTTTAAGGCTTTGCGTTTTTTATTAAAAATGGCTTAGGTCTTGAATTTTTAACAAACTTATGTTATAATTTAATAAATAAAAATTGGGGGATATTATGGAAAAATTTAAAGGGTATGATGTCGATGGCCTGATGAGGGCATCTGAATTTTCAACAAGGAACTTAAAGGGTGAATCAGCAGTGCGTTCAATCGCTGGTTATCTTAGCAAAGAGGGTGCGTACGAAAGACATAAGAAACTTTGTTTACAAAAAGTGTTAAGAGAGAGTGGTTTGCAACTATCTGAAGAAGAAGCAAAAATTGTAATGGAATGCTTTACAACTGACGATTATACAAGAGCGAATATCTTACTTACGAAGGAAGCATATAAAAGACTATCTGTATTGGGGAAAGAGGGTGATATTGAGGAGTTTAAGAAGTTTTTCCTTGACTATAAGGAGTATTTAAGGCATAAAAATGCTCCAGATCCACTTGATGTTGTAATGTCTGAATTCGAGAATATTTTAAGTTTTGTCGATGAAAAACCACTAGATATCGATATGGGTATCGCTGTAACATTAAGCAAAATTCGCTCAGGGAAAACAAGATATGCTCAGATGGTTGTTGATGAACTTTGTGGAGACATTAAATATTTGGAAGATAATTGTGAAAGCATTATAAATCTTGCGGACTTTGATGATTATGTTGCGGTGTATCATATGTTAAACAATGTAATATACGAGCTTGAGGGCTATAAAGAATTAATAGATGAGGAATTTGGTAATGGTTCTCAAAGATTGGAAAATAAAGCCGTGGAACAAGTGCTTTTATCTCTGAATAAAATCAATGAAAATTATCGACAAGTTACCGAAAAATGTGAAAGTGAATTAGACGAAGAGTCTAATGCGGAGGAAAACGATAACGATACTCAAAGAGTAGATGAGTTAACTAGAAAATTTAAACAACAATGGCATACGTACTTGGTTCATTATCAAGACATATTGGTTCATTACAGCAGTGATTATGTTGTTCGCAGTAATCCTTATGCAAAGAGGTTGATGTCGGCTCTTGAACAAACCGATAAAGAGTTGAAGAAACTTACTGGGAAATCATTACTTCAAATTAAACTTTTGGAAGTTGAGGATAAATATCGACCAATTGTTGGTCATGGTGGAGTAAAGACTCCAAGAGTTCCGGTGCAGTCGGGTGAAGACGAATAGTATTAAAATTTAGAAATAGACAAGCAAATGGAGAAAAGTTCAAAATTGCTTGTCTATTTTTTTGTGCTGTAAATGCTTTTAAATTATTTAATGTTTGTGATATAATATGAATTGATATTTGATTGGGTAAAGAAATTGGGTTATGTGTAAAGTTGTAACGTTATGTGGTAGTATGAAATTTGAAGCAGAGATGATAAAAATTGCAAAAGATTTAGAACTGAAGAATGGTTGGTGTGTAATTCAATGTGTTTATGGCATTGATGCCGGCATTGCGACTGAGGAAGAAATGCAAAGAATTGTCAATGCTCATTGGAAGAAGATTGATGTGTGTGATGCTGTGTATGTTGTAAACATTGATGGATATATTGGGACTTCAACACGTGGCGAAATTAATTATGCAAAGGAGCATGGGAAAGAGGTGATTTATCACGAAGCTGTTGAGGGAAATAAATAATGAAGAGGCTGTTTAGATTAGGCGGAGGTTTATTTATTTGTTCAATTATTCCGATTTTATCGTGGATAGTCCTTTCCTTTGTCGTTGGGGATAATAGAGTTTCAAATGTATTTTCAATTGTTTATGCAATTCAATTTGTTGGTATGATTTTACGCAGTTTATTTGGTTCGGGGGCAAACATAAGGCACGAAAGAGAAAAAGATCAAAATGCTGTTTGGAATGGTATTCTTTGGGGCGTTGTGTTTTCGGTGTTGATATTTACAGTTTTGATAATTTTTGTTGATGAATACATAATATTCTTTGGTCAAGATGTAGGGTTTTATAGAAATTATGTAATCTACGGCTTTTTGCTAATATTACTTCAAACATTACTGTCATTTATTATTGAGAAACTGTATTTTGAAGACAAAGAAAGGCTTGCAACTATTCATTTATTTGGATTTAATTTTGTAGGATTTATAGTTTTGATATTGTCTTCGCTTATTATTAAAAATACATTAATAGCCTTGATTTTAACATCGTGTATTTTACTAATTTATGTAATAGGTTTGTATGCTTGGCAATTTGAGAAATTTAAAATAGATTTTAAGTTTTATAAAAATTTTAAGTATGAGTCGGCGAACATTATGTCATCTATTTTTATGATGATAATTTATCTTTTTGGATATAGAACGGTTTTTGATTGGGGTGAAGAATATATTGTTGCGATTAATTTGATTACATTATGTACAGATACTCAGTGGGATATGCAAGAAGCAATAAGAACTGTCGCAAAAGTGGATATTGCAAAAGGGAGATATGATATAAAAAGAGAATTGACAAACTCTTATATTTATACGACTTTTTTGGTGATTACGTCAGTTATTATGTTTTTTGTTTTATTTCCATCCAGAAATGTTCGACTTGGTGTTTGTTTAATATATTTAACAATACAGTTTATTGATATGTTTTTGTATTGTTTTGAAATGATAATTGCAACATTTACGCAACTTGAATATTCGGCTAAACTTAATACTTTTATAAAAATTGTATTGCTTGGTGTTAGAACACTCATTTCGGTACTTCTAATATCGCCATATTGTACCGAAATCGCTCAACTTGTTCAGTGCGTATTAGGGTTTGTGATTTTCTTGATTGTTCGTTCGTTGAGATATAAAGTGGAAGGGAATAAATTGATTGTAAAATCAAAAGATATTAAAAAGATACCGACATAGAATTTGATGTTGTTCTAAATGTGTTTTAAACATACTAAACCTATTGGAAATATATAATATATGAGGTACGTAAAATGAAAGTATATGTGATGAGACATGGAAAGACTGTGTGGAATGAGAAAAATAGAATTCAGGGGCTTTCTAGAAATAGATTAAGCAAAACTGGTGATGAATTGGTAAAAATAGTTGCTGAAAGATACAAAAATGTGCAGTTTGATGTTATATTTGCATCGCCACTTATGCGAACAATGCAAACTGCAAATATTATGAATAGCTATCATAATGT
>JAGBBI010000068.1 GCA_017938565.1 Clostridia bacterium | reverse complement strand
CAAAAACTCAAGGCAAGACAGTTGCTGATATTAAGCAATTAATCAACGATTTACACGAATTCAACCCAATGATGGGTCACCGTGGTTGCCGTCTAACAGTTACATATCCAGAAATTGCTGTTATGCAAACAAAGGCTGTAATTAAGGCTGCGATTAACGTTCAAAAGAAACATCCAGAATGGAAAGTTAACCCAGAAATTATGATTCCACTTATCGGTGAACTTAAAGAATACAAGTTCGTTAAGGATGTTGTTGTAAAAACTGCTGACGAAGTTATTAAGGCTTCTGGAGTTGACCTACATTACGAAGTTGGTACAATGATTGAAATCCCAAGAGCTGCTTTGACTGCTGATGAGATTGCAAAAGAAGCTGATTTCTTCTGCTTCGGTACAAACGACTTAACTCAAATGACATTTGGATTTAGCCGTGATGACGCTGGTAAATTCTTGCCATCATACTATTCAAATAAGATTTACGAATCTGACCCATTTGCAAGACTTGACACAGTTGGTGTTGGTAAACTTATGGATATGGCTGTTACACTTGGAAAGGGTGCAAATAAGACATTACACGCTGGTATTTGCGGTGAACACGGTGGAGATCCATCTTCAATCGAGTTCTGCCATAAGATTGGCTTAGACTATGTTTCTTGCTCTCCATTCAGAGTGCCAATCGCAAGACTTGCTGCTGCACAATCTGCAATCAAGGCTGAAAAGTAAGCATACATAAAAATAAGGAGTTTGTTAATGCAAGATTAAGTTTTAATTTTATTTAACAAATATAAAAAGAACCTATATAACCGTTTTTATGGTTATATGGGTTCTTTTGGCTTTATGGAAAATAAACTTGACAAACAATAGGTATAGTTTATAATAGAATTATATGGAAAAATGTTATTTGTGCCCAAGGAATTGTGGGGTGGACAGAAGCAAACAAAAAGGGGTATATGGTGCGGGAGATAAACTTATTATATCCTATTCAATGTTGCATCACTTTGAAGAACCAATTATAAGTGGTGAACCTTGCGACACAAGGGGCAGTGGTGCAATATTTTTTGGTGGATGCAATATGAAATGTGTATATTGCCAAAATTATGACCTATCTCATCATGCAAAAGGTGAGGAAGTATCGGTATTACGTCTGGCATACCTTATGGAATTTCTTGAAAAACAAGGGGCTTACAATATAAATTTGGTTACACCAACTCATTTTTCAGATAAAATCGTTGAAGCGCTAAAAATATATAAGCCCAATATACCAGTTGTGTGGAATACTAGTGGTTATGAAAAACCAGAGGTTATCGAAAAATTAAAAGGTTATGTAGATATATTTTTAACAGATTTGAAGTATTATGACAGCAAATTGTCGCTAAAATTGTCAAAATCCTCAGATTATTTTGAATATGCAACCAAAAGCATTCTAAAAATGAGAGAAATTGTAGGCGAAGATGTAATTGAAAATGGTATGATGAAAAAGGGATTGATAGTAAGACACCTTGTTTTGCCAAATTACAGTGCTGATAGTATTAAAATTTTAGAGTGGTTGAAAGAAAACTTGGGCAAAAATACAATTGTCAGCATAATGAACCAATATGTAGCATTTTTTAAGGCTAAAGAAATGCCTGAAATGAACCGAAGAGTAACAGCGATTGAATATAAACGAGTTGTACAAAAAGCATTATCATTAGGCTTGAATAACGCATATATTCAAGAAAGTTCAAGTGCTGATGAAGTCTATGTCCCACCATTTAACAACGTTGATAAAAATTTATTAAAAAAAGTAAAAGATGTCAATTAAACTTGACATCTTTTTTGTTCTATTTTTCAGTTACTTCAAAATAGGTTTCGCCGTCTTTGATTAAAAGTTCACTTCTTGCAAGCTCTTCTAGATATATTGATGACGAGCGTTTTTCAATTCCGTCTTCAAGATTTGAACGTTTTTCTTGAAGTGCTGTTATTTCTTTTTGTAATTCAACAACTTGTTTGTCGTAATTACTATACACAATTCTTTGATAGGTTATAACCCCAACAAGGATGACTAAAAATGCAGTAGCAAGTACAGTTATAGTTTTGATAAGTCTATTTAATTTTTTCTGTTCCATTTTGCGTTCTCCTTGTTTTTAGTTTTGTTCTTAGGTTAATTAAAAATACCTTAAGTTTATTATAGATAAATTTAGTAAAAAAATCAACTAAATTTCCTATTGATACAATTTCAATTAAAAAGCCAAGGGCGAATGCACAAATTATGTATAATCTAACTACGCCACTGTTGTATTTGATTATGTAATAGGTAAATAGAAAACCTAGCATTAGCATAGATATTATGTCAGATATAATATGTGCAAGTTTACTTGAATTTAAGATAATTGTAGGAATTTTTAATATCGTATAAATTAAACCTGAGATAAGCCCGAAGAAAAGTGAAATGTATAGTATTTGCATTGTGGTGTTTCCTTTATTTCATTAATTTGGAGAAGAACCCCTTTTTATTTTTTGCGTATTCGATTTTTGCGATTTCTCCTTCAACGTCTAAAACCTTTTCGGCAATGAGGAGATTTTTTACTTTAAGTCCAACTCCGGTAATTGAAAGTGGTCCACATTCGGTTTTTGCGTTTATTTCGGTGGTCGTGGCACTTATAACCTCTAAAACTCCTGTGATTTTTAAGTTTCTTCTTGCATTCAGTTCAATTTTATGGTCAATATTTTTAATGTTCTCAGTCATTTTTTGCCCTCCTTATTTTAATAGTTATGTAGAAAGTGTTGAAAATATGTTTTCTACAAAAATATAGCAAATTATTTCATAATCTTGGTTGAAAGATTTTTGTTTATAAAATAAAGTAAAGTCATTATGAAAGAAACATTTAAATTTATTTTTGCATTTTTGGGTGCAGTGTTGTTTTTTGGACTTTTGCATTTAGCAAAGTTGGGTGAGTTTATTTCTCCATTTGCAGTTGCATGTATATTTGCGGTTTTTTGTATTGAGAAACATAAAGCCTGGTTATTGTTTTCATATTTTATATCTGGAATATTAACTCATTTAACTCCTCTTGGCATTATTGAAATAGTTCTACAAGTGATGTTGATTTTTGGGTTAGCATTAATAAAAAAATTCTTAAAACCTAAATTGTTCTCGTTGGTGTATGGGGTTGGAATGGTGATTTCTGAAATTCCCGTAATTTTCTTTTATGGATTAAATGATATAATTTTAGTAAACTATATAATTTCAATCATTCTGTCAGTTTTGTTTTATTATTTATTTATAAGACTTTTTTGTGCTATTAAAAATAGGGGTGTTAAAGAAAAATTTGCAATAGATGAGTTGTTTGGAGTCTTTATATTGATTGTTGGCATAAGTTTAGGGGCTTTTGTCATTCGTGTTGATAGTATTAATATGTCCTTAATTATAACACTATTCGCTTTAATAATATTATCAAACCTAACATCGGTTTATCCGTTATTGTTTGTTGCAGTGTCATCGGGTCTTTCGTTTATGCTTGCTTATAATCAATACAATTATTTCGTAATATTTTTGTTTTGGGCATTGATAATTATTACATTTAAAAATAGTTACAAAATAATAATGGCTGTAATGATTATCATATGCGATGTACTTTTAGGACTTGTTTTTAAAGTTTATGATAATTATTCGTTAATAAATTTTCTGTTGGTTGCAATTTTGGGATGCGTATATATTTGTTTGCCTAAAAACATAAACAGGGGAATAAGGTCTAAATTAGAGTTTATACGCCCAGCATCTGGGCAGTTAGAAGAATTGTTTAGGAAAAGTGTTAACAACAAACTATCTTCATTTATAGGCCTGCTTTATGATATTGATTCAATTTATAAAGATATGGTTGTTCCAATTAGCGATTTTAACAAATCAAAATCTGAATTT
>JAGBBI010000067.1 GCA_017938565.1 Clostridia bacterium | reverse complement strand
GATACTTTTATCTGAAACAGTTTTAAATATATTTATTTCAATGTTTATAATTGGTTTAATAATGTTGATTGTGTTTACCATAATTTCTATTGTTAAATCAGAATACTCGATTGCCATATGTCTTTAAAACGACCCTAAGAAGGTTAAAGGTGCATCGTGGAAGGTAGTAAAATCAAGCCTTACTGCAAGTGCACTTATGCTTATTGTTCCGTTCTGTGTGATTGTGGCAATGGCATTTGGCTCGGTGTTTTTAACAAGTATAAATTCGCTTTTAAATCCAAATGGGACAAGCAGTACAACGCTTGGTGGGCAAGTGTTTATTGCGTCGGCACATAAAGCTAATAAATATAGGATTTATGCCGATAACAACCAAAGAATTCCTATCCTTTACGATTTCTATGACCCAACCACCAACGGTTCGGCGTACAAATATACATCAGATGAACTTGAAAAAGAGTATCAAGACTGGGAAAATGGCGCAAAGTATTATTCTAATCAAAATTCAAAGAACTATCAGACATTCAGTAGCACTTTGGTTTATAAGAACAATAAATTATATAATAAAGCAGATACTTATGGCGGATATGAACAATGGGTGTCAACACCAGAACAGTATTATGTAATGGCTGACTTTATTGATTATGCCGTTAAAAATAATTTAGAGTTCTATTTTAAAAACTCATCTGATAAAAATATTGATTGGACGAACACTTCAAGCATTGTTAAACTTAGTGATGGTGTGTACGACCCAACGACTGGAACGTTTAAAATTTCCTATGTTGATGGCTCAAATATTAATAAATATGATGAAGTCTATACAATGATTTTAGACGCTAATGAGTTTATTGCGTCAAGTCCTATTGCGGATACAACCGAAACAATATCTGAACTGTTGGCGATTGCGCTTAACGAAGAGTCGGAAGATGAGATTGAGTCAAAACTTTTCCGAATGCTTGAAAGGGTTGAAGGAAGTACAAACATTGTCAAATGGAAAACCGAATACATCACATATAACAAAGAGACTTTTTCGGTTTATAATTTAACAAAAAGATATTACAATGTCTTGACTGGTATGGTTGAATCAAGGGCTACTGTTCCCGTGGCAAAGAAACAACCAGCAGGCTCGTACTATATCTTAAAACAAGATGAGAATGGGGAATATAGTTACACAAATCAAGTTATTGAATATCATAATGATAATAAATTATATCTTGACCAATTAGAGCCAGTTTATGTTTATGGTAATTGGCCAGAAAAACTTTACAATGATTTAAAAGTTATATATGAAGACATAAATATTGACAATTATATAAATTATGACAATTGGGCAGATATGCTTGGTGAATATTATACTGTCGGTGAAAATATTAATTCCGACCAAGTTGTAACTTTTGCAACAACATTAATTCACCCTCTTGGCCTTATTATGTCAGAATTATTCTTAGGACTTACTTTTGAAGCCGATAATCAAATGACGGATATTTCTTTTGCTTCACAATATTTAGATGAAACTATACAAGCGTTATGCTTTGCAGTTGGTGGAGAAAGCAAATATTGGCAACTAAAGTGTGAAATTGATGCTTTTGTTGAAATGTTTAATGGTTTATTTACTCCAATAGTGGAAGAGTTGCAAAAAATAGAAGGCTTTGACCTTTATGATGAAGATGAATATTCGGTTCAAGCCTATGTGTATAAAGCCTATCTTGCAAGTATTATGCTTTCTGATAGTGCTAATGAATACTTTAAAAATTTAGGTTATGAGATTTTGAATTTAAATAACCTCGCTGCAGTTATTTACAACGGTACTCCGAATTATGTATATGACTCTAATGGGAATGTGTTGTATGAAGCTATTTATAAAACAGATGAAGAGGGGAATAAAATAGCCAAGACTTTTACTGCGACAGACAAAAAGGGTCTTGAAAATGTAACTGGTAAATACGTTTACAATGTAAGTGGTGAACTTGTTGTAACCTGTGATAGTAAGGGAGTTGCAAGCGAAAGCGGCGTTTTTGTTCCAATCGGTGGAGTATACAGTAACAAAATCAAGTTTGACACGAAAGAAGGCATTTATAAAATAAAATATGACAATAAATTTTATTCATATGATGAATATATCGAATATTATACTGAAGAAAGAGCAGATAATCCGTCATCAGATATTCCATCATGGACTGAGTTATTTACCACGTACTTTCAACAATTCTATGGATTTAGATATGACCACGAAAAGACCTTTAAGTACACATTTAAAGTTTTTAATATTGATCAACAAGAATATGTTGATAGTACTATAACGTGTTCAATCTTGTGTAATAGCGATGGAGAAATTGTTTTCACACATAGTGGCGGAAAGTTTATTCCAAGAAGTATGTCCTTGTTAAATACAGATGGTATATACTATGTTCCAAAAGAAGGAGTAAATGTATCGGTTGTTGAGGAAAGTACTAGTGTTTTAAAGTATCATATTATGATTAATAATGAATACTTTGACGTTGAAGAACTTACAGAAGAACAGTTCTTTGAGTATTTTGAACAAGCGAAAGTTAGGCTTTTTGTATATGACCATATGGTAAAGAATAACCCTAATTCTCAGATTGGGTTGACTCAAGCAGAAAAAATTCAAATTTCGGTTGATGACGACAAGCAAGATGATGAGGTTAATGATTACGCACTTGATTATTCAATTCAATTAAGCAATGGTGCGGGGGTTGTGCAAAATGAACTTATAATCAAACTTCAGCTTAACAGTATAGCAGAAAGTTTCTATCAGTACGAAAAAACTTATTCGCCGATGGAACAATATGTTTTCTCTATGTATGAAAACTTGCCAGAAAATAGCAAGAAAATATTAGACGGTGCTATTGAATATATGCACAAACTGGAAGAGAAAGACAAAAACCAAAAGAACGAAACCTTTTTGCCATACTTGGAAGACTATAAGCAAGGCTTTGTTACCAATGGTGAGGTAACACTTCAAATTGAAGAAATATTTTCGGCTCCAATGATTTCATCGGTGATAGCAGAACGTTATGAAAAAGAATTAGATGACTATATCTCATATCTTGCTGAACTCAAAGATAAACCTACAAAAATTAAATATCAAGCAAGAAAAGAAGCTGTTTGTAGCTACTACAAATACAAAATCGTAAAGGCTATTCAAGAATATATGTCTTACAGAATTTCAAGTGGCTACAAAGTTACGGTAAACAGTCAATCGTTTACATTAAAACAAGCAATGTCATCGACAAAATTTATGGAGATGGTATTTGGAAATAATTTAACATTTGAATCATTGGTTGCACAACTTGAAGTTGGGGCGTTGTATAATGACTTAAATGAATTCAATAAAAGTGCAATGTTTTTGATGTCAAGTTACATTCGTCAAGACTTATCTGAGTTAACTCAAGTAGTTGCAAAGCTAAAAAAATATAAAGTACTTAATGAGGCAATTTATAATATATCGGCTTATCAAACTGATTTTGAACTGACAAATCGAGAACTTGAACTAATTAATATGTTCTACGAAGTTCAAACGGGAGATTCGCTTGGAGCCAGTGTAAAGTCAATGGCAAATTATTTAAAGCTTGCATCTAATGACGTATTTGGTCGACCATCGTCGTACAATTCACTTATGTACGATAAGATTATTAATGAACTTGAAGATGTTCAAGGAAACCTTGGTTTTATACTTGACAAATTTATGGCTGGGTCTAATGATATTTGTTCGACAGCGTGCCCAAGTAATATTGAAGCGACAAAAATGCTGGCAAGATATGTGCAAAATATCTCCGACCAAATCGAATTGTCTTATTCAGACGCAGACTATACCGGAATTATTGATAGTAATGGTCTTTGGGGAGAACTTAGATTATTCTTAAAAGATTTTGGAAGACTGTGCTTTGATTTAGAGACTAAGTCTAATTTTGGTTCACTTTCAGTAGGCAAAAAAGACAGAGAGACGATTGTTGGTGTTGACTCAGATTACGTAAACGAATTGTTAGACATGCTTAACCTAATGCTTAGCGAAGTTGACTTCGGAAGTTCATCAACCTCAATTATTAAACTTACGGGATATGAAGATTTAATTGCCGAATATTTTAATGAGGAAAGTGGGAATTACGACTATAAACCAGTTGATGGCGATACTTTATACCAGAATTTAACAAGCGAAGCGAAATATTATATAGCAATTCTTTGTGATTATTTTGAGAAAATCACCTCAGAATACAACTTAATTATGAAAGAAGCACAAGATGCTTATAATATGATCGCAAAGTTTAAGACTGGTAGATATACAATTCAACCAAATTCCCTAATCTATACAAAATATATTAAAGAGTATGTTGAGTATTTTAAATTTAATATAGACTCGGCGGACAGGGGAGCCTTGACTGATTTTGCAAAAAACTATATTTATGATGGTTATTTCTTGGAAGTAAACCCAGACCTTGAAAATGGGAATGATGGCTTAAGCGACGCCGACCGATTAAATTATTATTTCAAATATATTGAAGCGTTCGATAATTTCTCATTTGCAAATAGTGGTAATTATTATTCAGACTTGAATGATTTGCAGAAGAAAGTAGTTAATGATTGCGTTAAATATTATCAGGCTTTATATGAACAGACTAAGGACAAGTTACAAAATGAACTTGCTGTGGCAAGTGAGGCTTCGGCAAGTTTGGAAAAGTTTATTTTTGGCGAGGACGAAGTATTTCCAACTATGTCTGATGCCAATATCATTTCGATAGTAGATAGAAATCTTGATATATTGAATCTATATAATATACTTGATTTTATGGGGCTTGAATTTGATGTTAATAAAGAACTTAAAGATTATCGAATAGATGCATTAAATAGTTTAGTTGATTTTAGCGAGTATAGTGGTGAAAGTTCGGCATCAATTCAAAGCAGATTTTTATCGCTTTTGTATCTTGCTTGCTCGGATTATACTGAAAATAATATCGGTGAAACGTATATTGGTTATGACGATAACTCTAAGCAAATTATTTTGACGCTTGCTGGAATTCAAGATAAGGCGGATGAAAAACTGGTTAATCTTGAATATGAGGGAAATTATTCAAGTTCGGTGGCCGACGAAAAATATGGAAGTATTTTCATAATTTGTACATACAACTCGGAGACCGCAATGTACGAGCCGTTTATATTTGCATCGGCTCCAAATAAGCACAATGTTCCATGCACAAATTATTATCAATCGTTAAATAATCAGGTTACGTATTACCCAATTATTGCAAAAGGTATTTTCGATGGGAATGGAATGCCGACAGCGATACGAGAAGTTAACGGCTATATTGAGTTCTATCGTGAAGAGGTTTACCGATTTAACTTTAATGATGTTGCAATGAATATATATGCTGTTACCGAAGAATCGGTTGCAGAAAATCACGGAATAATCGGAAATATAGTCAGCACAATCAAGCAAACAATTAATAGGTTTTTACTCGCAGATACAATCTCAGATATGTTTGCATATGTTGATGTTGACCTTGACCCTTCAACCTACTATGGAACAAGATCGGTCTATGAATATCACCTTGATGGCGGATATTGTAACTTGAACTATATGTTCTTTAATTCAACTGGTATTGATGTTAAGCATCTCTATGATGTAAGGCAGTTGAATATTATAATTTTAGTTATTGCTTCGGTGGTTATATTGAAAGCAATGTGGAATATTTTATACGGCGTTGTGGGATCAATTTACCAGATTGGTATATTGTTTGCAATATCGCCTGCGGTAATTGGAAGCTATCCACTTAAAAATGATGGGTTTAAGTCGTGGGTTAAAGCATTTGTTAAGCAGTTCTTTAT
>JAGBBI010000066.1 GCA_017938565.1 Clostridia bacterium | reverse complement strand
CTTGTTATGTAACAATTTTTAAGTTGATTATTATAACAATACAACGAAGACTCTGTTGCTCTAATTAATATATACTCCACTAATCTCTTGTCAGCAAATACAATTTTATTGTCTCTTGGGCTTTTTAGTTCATGATATTTACCTGCAACATTTAAACATATGGGTAAATTTCTCCTTATTCGTATTTCATAAATGGAAGATATTTCATAATTGGTAGTTATCATTTTAAATAATTCGGCGGGTATAATTTTTGCTAACATAATCACCTCACATTAAAATCATATTTTGCGATCTTGACTTGTATGAAATTTACGCAATAAAAAAAATGTCGGCAAAATTTTGCAGACATTTTTATTTATTATTTTAAACTCTTTCCATGTATGTTCCAGTTCTTGTGTCAATTCTGATTCTTTCACCATTATTAACAAACAATGGTACTTGAAGCACAAGACCAGTTTCTAGAGTTGCAGGCTTATAGCCAGCCTTTGATGTATCACCTTGAATACCAGGTTCACATTCCACAATGTTCAACTCAACAAATAATGGTGGTTCAACCGAGAATGCTTCGCCCTTATAGAATTGAATCGTGCAAGTCATATTTTCTGTAATATAATTTAATGCATCTTCAACCTGGTCTTTATTTAATGGAATTTGTTCATATGTATTTGTATCCATAAAATAATACAAACCGCCATCTTCATAAAGATAAGACATTTCTTTTCTTTCAATATGAGCCTTTTCAAAACGCTCAGTTGGGTTAAATGTCTTTTCAATTACTTGTCCAGTTACAACGTTTTTAATCTTGGTTCTTACAAACGCTGAACCCTTACCTGGTTTAACGTGCAAAAAATCTACAACGACATATACTTTTCCTTCTAATTCAAAAGTTACGCCTTTCCTAAATTCTCCAGCAGTAATCATTTTCTCCCTCCTATAATATGTGTCTATAATATAATAACACAAAATTTTTAAAATTAAAACCCTTTTTTATAATAATCTAACATTATTTTTGAATCAATATCTTGTGTACCCGCAGATTCGGACACGATCCTGAAATTTGCGTCAAATTCAACAAGAGATTGTATCATAAATTTTTCATCAGGTCCAAACATTGTATCCGTTTCAAATGTTAAATGCTTAATTTCACCCTTGCCACCATACTCTATTTTACTAAAATGAATATGTATTTCTTTTTTACCTAAACCAATAACAAATTTTTCAATTATGTTATAAAAACTATCTTTTGAAATTAATCCACCGCCAGTGAACGCATTTATATGCCCAAAGTCAATTGTTGGAATAATCCTGTCTGAAATCTTACACATTTCAACTACTTCGTCAACCGTTCCAATTTGACCATGCTTCCCCATGGTTTCAGGGCAAAGTAAAATTCCTTCAACGCTTTCATCACCATCTATCATCTCAATGAAGCGTTTCAAATTTGAAAGTACATTATTAAATGCGACATCTCTTGTTTGCTTTGTCAAACTTCCCGGATGAAATACTACTCTATCTGCCCCCATCGCTTTAGCTCTTTTCATAGAATTGAAAATATGCCCAAAACTTTTCAACACCGAATCTTCTTCGCTTGACGCTAAGTTTATATAGTATGGCGCATGGACTCACAATAAAATCCCTTCAGTCAAGAACGAGTTACCAATCTCTCTGCACTTTTCTTCGCTTATATTTGTACCATAAGTCAGAGGATATTCAAAGCAAGCAAGCCCCAATTCCTTTAATTGTTTAGCAATTTCGTTATAATTCAAATTCTGCGATTTCATTGCATCCGATACTCCAGCAGTTCCAAAAATTATCATTAGTCATTCCCCTCTATTAGATTTATCTCATTTGTCATTTGTTTATTTTCTATGTTTACAAAAGCAACAACAATGTTGTTGTGTTTCGCTAAATATCTCCCATCTGGCGAATCATATTCTATTGCTACGCCATTTTTTATCTTTGCAAATTGTTCTTCATTTAAATTAATAACCTCAACACCACATAAGGCTTTATCAATTGGTATAAGTGCAGAATTTAAATCTTTTGCAATTTCTTCTATGGTTTTTGAGTCTTCAATTCTAAATGTACCAGACCTAACACGAACCAGTTTTGTCATGGTCGCACGAGTGCCAAGAGCGCTGAAAATATCACACCCCAGGCTTCGAATATATGTACCTGCAGAGCACCATATGTTTAAGCTAAACAAGTTCTCATCGAGCATGTTTGAAGCCGTTAAGCCATAAATTTCAACCTGTTTTGGTTTTATTTCAAATTCTTTACCGTCTCTTGCCAGTTTATAGGCCCGTTGTCCATTTATTTTTATTGCTGAGAACTTTGGTGGTTTTTGACTTATTTTACCGATAAAATTTTTGCACATATCTTGTACTTGTTTAAGCGAAACAGTTACTCTACTTTCCTCTATTATCTCACCATCGGCATCGAGCGTATCAGTTTCATATCCAACTTTAAATTCTGCATTATACACTTTATCTTTTTTTAAAAAATAGTCAAAAAATTTCGTTGCCTTTCCAATTGCGATTGGCAAAACACCTTCCGCCATTGGATCTAATGTCCCTAAGTGCCCTACGCGTTTTATGCCATAAATTCTTTTTATTGCCCCAACTATCTTAAAAGATGTTACCCCTCGAGGTTTATATACATTTACAAATCCAATCATACTAAGCCGTCCATTATGCTTTTTGTTACCTTATCAACTATATCGTAAAGATTCCCATAAACTTTACACCCTGATGCTTGTTTATGTCCACCACCACCAAAAACTCTTGCGCACTCCGAACAATCATAGCCACCTCTTGATCTAAAAGATATTTTACACATTCCGCTTTCTACTTCTGCAATAAGTGCCGTTACAATAACATCTTTTATTTCTGTGCCTATTCTGGTTAAATTCTTGGCACTGTTTGGATCAATACCTGTTCTTTTATAAAAAGAATTAGGAATGACAATCAATGCAATTTTATTATCTTCTATTAACTTTGTATTGTTTATTGCTTCCCTATAAAGTTCAAGATAACTTGGCTCTTCTGATTCAAATAGATTAGACATTAAATAGTGCAACTCAAGATTGTATTCAGACAACAATCTCCCAACAATCTCCATAGTCCTTTTTGATGTGTTTGAAAACTTAAACCCTCCGCTATCAGTAATAATACCTGTCAGCAAAAAACTTGCAACTTTTTCATTAAGCTTTACATCGTTTGAGATAAAAAATTCTGCAATTAATTCACAAGCAGAGGAACGGGTATCATCTGTGACATTAAATTTTGCATATTGAGGATTTTTGGGATGATGGTCAAATTGTAGAGTATTTTCAATCGCAAAAAACTTTTCTGTATATATATTCATCATTTCCGCCGTATTACAATCCACCGATATAGCTAAATCATAATCACAACAACTCTTTTTGTTTATTAATTCTTCAACATTTAAAAATTTTAATTGATTTGGCATCGTAGTTTTAGAAAACACGTCAACTTCTTTATTTAATCCTTTCAAATAAAAGTAAAATGCAAATGCTGAGCCAATTGCATCGCCGTCAACATTTGCATGTGTAAAAATCGCAATTTTGTTTGCGTTATTAATTATTTGAAAAGCTTTTTTAAAACTTTCACTCATTATATTTTTACCTTTACTTATTTAATCCTTCAATTAACTTTTTAATTCTTTCACCCTGTTCTAAACTATCGTCATATATAAAAGTTAAATTCGGTGTCCTTTTAAAGTTTAATTTTTCTGCAAGTCTTTTTCTTATAAAAGAGGCAGATTTTGTCAATTCATTAATTATTACTTCATGAGACTCACTTGTATTAAGTGCGCTTATGTAGGCCCTAGCACTTGAGAAGTCTGGAGCCACTTTTACTTGGCTTACAGTTAAAACACAATCGTCCAACATCGGATTTCTTAAATCATCATTTATTATTTCCGATAAATTTTTTTGAACTTCAGCGTTTATTTTTTCCATTCTAAAACTCATAATTCGTCAACCTCCTGTAAATTAATTAATTCTTTCAAGAGTAATTCCTTCAATTATGTCGCCCACTTGAATTTGGCTAAAATCCTTTAATACTATACCGCATTCAAAACCTGCACTTATGTCTTTCACTTCATCTTTTTCTCTCTGTATCGTAGCTATTGTTCCGGTATAAATAACATCATTCTTTCTATAAACTTTAACTTGTTGACCTTTTGTAAGTTTGCCATCTAGGATATAACAACCTGCAATAGCTCCAACCTTACTAGCTTTAAATATCATTCTTATTTCAGCCTTGCCACTTACATTTTCTTTATATTTTGGAGTCTTCATAGAATCAATCTGTTTAGTTACATAATCTACTACTTCATAAATTATCTTGTTAAATTGAATATTTACTTTATACTTATCTGCAAGTACTTTAGCCTTAAAATCAGGTTTTGTATTAAACCCAATTATTACAGCATTTGAAGCAGTTGCCATCATTATATCGTTCTCATTGATTGCGCCAACTCCACCATGAATACATCTTACCTTAACCTCATCATTCATAACTTCACTTAGCGTTTGTGTAAGAGCTTCAAGTGAACCTTGAACATCGGCTTTAATAATAACATTATAACTCTTATATTCTGTTTCTTTAAATCTATCCATAAGAGCATCAACTGAGTTATCGGCAGACTTAATCTTGTCTGTTTTTTCCTTAATCATTCTTTCAGAAAGAACCTTCTTACTCATCTTCTCGTCGACAGCGTACATTTCGTCGCCGGCACTTGGCACACTTGAAAGTCCTAATACTGATACAGCATATGATGGTCCTGCACTTTTTACATTTTTGCCCTTTTCGTTAAACATAGCACGCACTTTACCAACACTAGTACCAGCAATTATAACATCACCCACTTTTAGTGTCCCGTTTTGAACAAGAATTGTTGCGACCGGCCCCATTCCTTTGTCAAGTTTTGCTTCAATTACCGTTCCTAATGCCTTTTTGTTTGGATTTGCTCTTAGGTTTTGATACTCAGCAATAAATAAAATCATCTCCAACAATTTGTCAATATTTTGACCAGTTTTTGCTGAAATTGGAATTAAAATCGCGTCTCCGCCCCATTCTTCCGGAATTACATCGTGCTCAGTTAGCTGTTGTTTAATCCTATCAACATTTGCTTCAGGTTTGTCTATTTTATTAATAGCAACAATCATCGGTGCTTTTACTTGTTTAATCTCGTTTATCGCTTCCACAGTTTGAGGCATAACCCCGTCATCAGCAGCAACAACCAAAATTGCTATGTCGGTCATTTTAGCACCACGCTCTCTCATTGCTGTAAACGCTGCATGTCCTGGGGTGTCAATAAATGTAATCATTTCTCCACTTTTTTCAATTGTGTAAGCTCCAATATGTTGAGTAATTCCGCCCGCTTCACCGGCAATAACGTTCGTCTCCCTGATATAATCAAGTAATGATGTTTTACCGTGGTCAACGTGTCCCATAACAGTAACAACTGGTGGACGCTTTTCAAGATCTTTTTCGTCATCAGTTATGTTTTTGATGTCATTTAATTGTTGTTCAGCTGTCTTTTCAAGTTTTTGTTCAAGAGTTACACCAAACTCACCAGCAATCAATTCAGCTTCATCAAAATTGATTTTACTGTTTATATTGACCATATTACCAAGAATCATAAATTTCTTAATAATCTCTACTACT
>JAGBBI010000065.1 GCA_017938565.1 Clostridia bacterium | reverse complement strand
GTTATATATCATTCTATTAGTCGCAATATCAGTAACAACAATTATATCTTTATTACATAAATTGTTTGAAGCAATTTGTTTTTTTATTTGAGTTTTGATATTCTTTTCTAATACCAAGAAAAGGTCTTTGTTTATTTCAGTAGTCAATGGGGTAACATAAGTGCTAATTACTGTATAAATCACTTCAGGATTTTTTTTATTGGAAGTACCCATTGTTATTGAAAATGAACCATCATTACTGATTTTAAATTCACTATTAATTTTTTTTGCCATAATTGTTATTTTATAACAATATAATAGTTTTTAAAAATTTGTCAAATCAAGAAAAAACAAGGAGCCCTGCGCATAGGCTCCTTGGGCGGCATAACCTTGTGACCTCACCGAATGAGATTAGGGCAGCGCCGCTATAACTTAACAACATATTCCCAAACTTATATATAAATAGTTTGTTTCATCTATTTTACCCCGTCTAAACTTAAAAACTATTTGTTTAAAATAGACTATTTATTGTAAAGAAATTGATAGACAATGATTAGACATTTTTTCTTAGATAAAACAAATAGCATAATAAATTGTTCCGAACAAAATCTCGGACTCAATCCCATATTACACGTTGGATATGGTAACGGTGTTATGAAAAGCATCTTACATTTTGATGTGGAAAAAATTAAATGCCTTATCGAAGATAAGACATTTGCTAATATAGATAAATTAAAGGTCGTTTTAAAAATGACTAATTGTTTTTCTGTTGATGGATTTCCTTATGAAAAGGATTTAATTAGGGGATTAGATAGTTATGCTAAAAGAGCCACATCATTCGATTTAATGTTATATAAATTACCTCGCCATTTTGATAATGGTAGAGGGTTCGACTTTGTATCTGATTTTTGGATACACGATAATCGTTCTTTTTCAAAAGATGGTTCAAATTGGTATTGTTGTAAAACAGGAATAATGTGGGACGGAAATATTTTGCCTAAGCGTTTAAAAGATGCGAGAGGGGACATTTATGAAAAAGATTATATAAGGGAAGAATACGAAAATTTCCTTAATGGAAAAGATTCTATTATTGTTGGTACACAGCATTTTGATTTTGGTAATGAAAATCTTTCAATAGATGTTACTAAATATGTTTTAGATGTAATCAACCATAGAAACGATATAAATTATGGGCTCTGTTTATCATTTACACCGGAATTTGATGATATTGAACGAGAGGAAATGCAATATGTAGGGTTCTTTAACGACAATACTAATACTTTTTTCCATCCATATATCGAAGTAGAATATGATGAATATATATTAGATGATAGGGAATCTTTTACAAAAGGAAAAAATAATAGGCTTTATTTATATGTTACAGACGATGGTTTACCAGTAAATTTAGACCAAAAGCCTGTTTGTACAATTGGAGATAAGGAAGTTGAAGTTAAACAGGCCACAAAAGGAGTATATTACGCCCAAATTAAGCCTTCTGATGTTGTTGTGGGGGATAATGCTATTGAGTACGATAAATGGTCTAAAATAGCCTTAAATGGGGAGGAAAACGAAGAT
>JAGBBI010000064.1 GCA_017938565.1 Clostridia bacterium | reverse complement strand
GATTTAATCGCAAACGGCATATTAATGCCACATAATATGGACACATATTTAGAGGCTTATTCGCTTTTTGAAGGTGGAGAAAATATGGTTGGCATAACTCAAGCCACTGGGACAGGTAAAACTTATTTACTTGCTCAATTTCTTTATGACTTTTGTTACAGACTTAAAACCAAAGGTCCTGAGGACGAACAAAAGCCAATCCGCTCACTTATCATTGCCCCTTCAAGACCTCTTCTAAGCCAAACTGGAAGAAAATTATATAATACACTTGGTCCAAACTTAAAAAATATTACTGCCACCACATATTCTGAACTTTTAACTGTAACCGATGAAGACCTTGCTCAACATTTTGATTTCATTGCCATAGACGAATTCCACAGGCTTGGAGCTGAAAAATGGGGTCCTGCTGTTCAAAAGATTCTGGACGCCAACCCAAACGCAAAGATACTAGGACTTACTGCAACCCCTGTTAGGTTTTTGGATGAAGCCAGAGATATGGGCGAAGAGTTTTTTAACGGAGTTGTTGTTCAAGGCCCAAGCATTGGAGAAGCCATTAAACTTGGTATTTTACCAAAACCAAAATATGTGCTTGGTTTTTACTCTTACAAGGAAACAATTAAAGACCTTGAATCTGCCGTCAACCAATGCAAAGACCTCAAAACAAAAGACTTTCTTGAAACTCTCTTACGCGAGGCAAAACGTGAAGCCATTAATATGGAAAGTTTGGAAGAAATTATTGCAAGAAACATTAAAGAAGCCGAACAAACACAAGGCGGTGGTTTTGTTGATGGTAAATATATTGCTTATTGCACAGATGTAAATCACTCAAAAGAAGTTATTGCACAATTACCAAAATTGTTGTCTTCAACAAACAAAGATATACATATTTACACGGTAAACTATACAATGGGAAAAGAAGCCATTCAAGAACAAATTAACGCATTTGAAAACGACAACTCAGGAGCCATTAAAGTTATGGTTGCAATACACATGTTTGATGAAGGTTTTCACTTAAAAGGGGTTAAAGGCGTTTTCTGTTTTTCAAATACCACTTCCCCAAATCGCCATCTTCAAAGAATTGGGCGTACGCTTGATGCAGATAATCAAGAGCATCAACCATTAATCTTTGATATGGTTAGCAACCTTTCTTGCCTTCGTTTTTTTGGTAAGTCTTGTGCGTCTCAATCAGGCGAAAATGATGCCGATTTCAATTCTGACGAATATGTTTCGCCATTTAAAGATTTACCTTTTGATGTCGATGAAAGAACTTTAACTCTTGCTGAACTGCTTGCAAGGCTTGACTTTGAAGTCGCTAAAAGTCGTTCCCCAGAACAATGGATTAAGTTATTTGAAGAATACTTTAATGAAAACCCTAACGCTACTTATATTCCTATGAGCGAACCTACTCTTTGGTCAAAAATGGATCACTTGAAACGCTCATATGACAACGGACAAGGCAACACTTCTGCTAACGAACAAAAAATTATTGATTGGTTCATATCTACTGGACGAGAAAATATACTTTTAACT
>JAGBBI010000063.1 GCA_017938565.1 Clostridia bacterium | reverse complement strand
TTCCAGCAAAACACATTTCGGTGATCTGGATATATTTACTACGGTTGTTTTTTTTCATTTTTAACGCAATAATAACAGAAGAAAGTGAAAGTGTAATCATATTTAACACCACCAACATTAGCGAAGCAAAATCCCTAGGGACTAAAATCGACGCTTTAAACGACAACAACTCCGCAAGAAAAAGCACAAACACATTAAATAAACACGAGCCCAAGATGTTTCCAAATCCAGCATCAAAATTCCCCTTCTTGCAAAGTGCTATTGTCGAAACAACCTCTGGAAGAGATGTCGCAATCGCTAAGAATAATACACCAGCCGTTGACGCTGACAAGTTAAACATTTTAGCTAAGTCGTCAGTAACATAAGTTATTAAAACACTAGCCAACACTAATAATATTGCACAAATTACAAATCGAACGATTATTTGCTTTAAGGATAATTCCATACCTTTTAAAACTGCAATGTTTCCGTCTTCTTCTTCATCGTTTTTAGGCATTTTATAAATTGTAAAGCAATAAAATACCGCAATCGCTAAGAAACACAAATTAAACGATCCTATTTTCAGTTGATGACTCTCGCCCAAAACCAAAGCCAAAAGCATACATAAATACATCCCTGCGAGTCCAACCGATACGCTTAAATGACTTTCGGCAAAAAGACTTGAGTTCTTATACGCCCTATAAAACAATAAAATACAAACTCCTAAAATTAACACATCAAACAAATTTGACCCTAAAATGTTTCCAATTACCATTCCTGTTTCATTTAAAAACATTACTGCACTTATTGATGTAAACATTTCAGGCAATGACGTAACTGCCGCAAGCAAAACACCACCTAAAAACGCCCCCGAAATATTTGTCTTTTTATCTAGTAAATCAATATAATCAGATAGTTTAAGCGATAGCACCACTATAGCCACAGACAAACATATATAAGCAAAAATAATATAAAAGACTGACATAAATTTTCCTCCTAAACAAAAGACCCCATAAACAAGTTTTGCTTTCTTGTTCATAGAGTCTCGCAAATTAAGATAAACCAGACACGATAATCTGATAGTGCCACGATGTTGATTTATCACCTTAATATAAGGAATACTACTCCCTCTTTATCAAACGAATGTATTTTATCACAAAAAACGAGCCGTGTCAACATTCATCTTTTTTATAATATTTTAATCCTTGCAATACTAAAACTTTTAATGTAAAATTAAGTTATGGAAAAAATTAGATATAACAACGCAAGAGATTATTATAAAAATAAATACGGCGAAAGAGTCTTGAAAATTTGCATTGACGGCGGATTCACTTGCCCAAATAGAGATGGAACAAAAGGATATGGCGGATGTATATTTTGCGGAGAACGTGGTTCTGGTGAAAAACTAAAAGCAATAAATGTTCAATCTCAAATTCGAAACTATTTCAACAGCTACAAAGCAGAAAGAGCAAACAAATTTGTTGTATATTTTCAAAACTTTTCTGGGACCTACGAAAAGCCCGAAGTTTTAAGAGAGGTTTATAAATCTGCTTTAATTGATGAAAGAATTGTAGGAATTAATATTGGCACTAGGCCTGATTGCATAAATGATGAAATTGTCGAGATTTTAAAAGAGATTCAACAATTAACCGATGTAACAATTGAATTAGGTCTTCAAACCGCAAATGAAAACATCGGCGAAATTATAAATAGAAAATACACAAACAAAGACTTTTCAAATGCTGTAAGGCTTTTAAACGATGCCAATATTGATGTAATTGCCCATATTATGATCGGACTACCAAACGAAACAGAAGACGACATCACTCAGACAGTTAAGTTTGTCAACTCTCATAAACTTTTAGGACTTAAGATACACTCAACTTATGTCATCGAAGGCACTAAACTTGGCGAAATGTTAAAAATTGGTCAATATACGCCAATAACTTTAAACTCATACATCCGCTCGCTTACATACATTGTTAATAATGTAAACCCTAATATAGTTTTATTTAGGATTGTTGCAGATGCACCAAAAGAACTTTTCTTGGCTCCCGAATGGAATTTGCATAAAAAGATAACTTTAAACGAAATTAATAAACACTTCATTAAATACGATGTTTATCAAGGTAAATATTACAAAAAATAGGCATTAAAATAATCAATGCCTATTTTTATTAATCTAAATAACATTTTATGGTTTTCTCTATCCAATAATCATAAACCAATTGGGGATTTAATTCCTCTAATAGTTTAAATTTCTTATAACACTCCAACCCATCTCCTGCATCGTGCCAGATGTCTGCAAACACATAATCAAATTTACCGCTTGAATATTCACTTTTTGCAAACTCAAACGCATCAGCATTTATGATTTCAATTTTTTCTTTAAACTCAAACTGTGGCAAAATATATTTTTCAAATAATTTTATAGTGATTGGATTTAATTCTACAATTGTAACTTTTTCAACTTCTTCTTTTATACTTGTCATATATGCAAAATAGCCAAGTCCTAATCCAAAAGTTAATACTCTGCCAAAAGCTTTTTCAATTGGTTCTTTCATCGTGTTTACCTCATTCGGGGTTACACTCATCCAAAGAACACCCTTTTCATAAACCGCAGGATAGACAAATTCTTCATCAAAATACCCTATTTGCGGAATCAACCTTCCATCACTTTCGCTTTTAATGTCGTCAAACACAAACATCTCATAAGGCCTGTATCTACCATTGCCAAATTCCACATCAACAACTTTAATTTTATCAAACTTGATATTTTTATAGTATGGATTTTGAGTAAATACATTTTTATCTTGCTTTTTCACCATTTGTCTAATATAATCATTAAACAATTTCTTATCTTGTGTATTTTCTAACACATCAAGATCTAAGTAATCAGCCAAAAGGAACTTCACACATTCGTTTTCATTCATACCGGTTCGTTTTTCAAGCTCTTTCACCATTTTTTCGTTAATTGCATTTGAATTTATGTTTAAAAATAAACCCAACTTCTCAAAAATCAGATTATTGTTCTCAATAATATTGTCCACTTTATCACCATTACACAATCAAGTTATCACTTTTACCCTTTCTATCTTCTTCAAGTTTTAATATTTGAATAGCGTTTAAATCTATTCCATAATGCTTATACACCGACTGAACATCAAGCGTTGTAAATTCCGAATAATTCAAATCAAGTTTTTTACATAAATCTTTAATTTGCTCTTCGCTTTCAGCCTCCACTTCCATATATGTTGGAATCATAGGCCAAAAGTCAAAATCAATTTCAACCCCATCTAAAATATATTGAATACGCCTATTCTCTTGAGTTGTCCTTACCTGATACCCAAGTTTGTTCAATATCTCATTAGTTATATCAAAGTCTGACACTACAATTTCAGCTTCACGTGTTCCATCAATTTTCGCACTTCCAATTTCTTTAATGGTCAAAGTTGTTTCTTTCCCATTTTTCCTTAATCTTATCCAGCTATTCTTTCTAACCGGAGTAAAATCGTAACAATTTCTTATCTGTAACCAATCACCATTCTTCTTAGCTCCTAAACTCTCTAATTTTTGAGTTAATCCTTCAACATCACATTCAAGTAGTCTTGCTTCAATTTCGGTTTTCACGATGAAACCCTCCCTATTTTATTGTTTCAATTAATTTTACCATAATTTAAACATTTATTGCAATTAAAAATCATCTGCATAATATACAGATGATTTTTTCTAATTTACTTCGACCACATTATCAATATCATCAATCTTTTTAGTGTTTTGCCCCAAACTGTCTATAAATTGAGTTAATACATATGTCATTCCATCATAATTTCGTAACCACTTCAAAAGTTTATCATCAAAAGTTTTCTCTAGTGCTTTTTGGTAAGGCTCACCAAATGCTGAATACATTATACCTGTCCATTCACTATATTTCAGCCTATCTACACTTTCATTCATCAAAATACTCTCATTTAAATCTCCATCACCAAAAACAAAATCTCTAAAATATCTTTTATCTTGATGAACCGGATTGTTCTTCTTTGGATAAACCTTTACATACTCACCATTGGCATTTATTCT
Organism: Clostridia bacterium; assembly: GCA_017938565.1. The sequence goes on along the minus strand of JAGBBI010000063.1, from coordinate 15,880 downwards.
TGTTGTTTCTTGACGTGATTGAAACTCTTCAATTGAGTACATTCCATTATTATCTTTACCAAACCTTAATCGTCTTAAAATTGTACGACCACAGCGGTCTTTATTCTCTGGACTAATGTCTTCATTTTTTAAACTCTGAAAATTTGTAACATCAATTATATGCGGTTCCCATTTATACCAATAATGAAACGCCCTTAAAACTTCTTCTGGCGTACTATCAATAAATTTATCAGTGGTTTTCACAAGCCCAGACTTTACACCTAATATAGGATGCGTGTTCTCTTTCATTAATCTTACACATTCGCTTTTAATTTCTTTTTCTTTATGGATATAGTATTCTCGATAAGCTTTCCTTGTATTAAACAATTGGTTTGTATACTCTAATCCAAACTTACGAGTCATAAAAATCAAATAATCCGCATCTATAACCCAAGTCGGCCAACTAATCATACCAAAGTCTTTATTTTTTCTTAATGTAAAATCTGAGAAATAAACGCTTTCACGCTCAGAATACATTTCCCTAAGGCTTACACTACATTCATTAACATCAAAGTGCCATTCAAAAAATTCAGCAACTTCAGCTACATAATGCATAATTTCGACTTCTGGAGGTTGTTGCTTATAAAAGCTATAACAGTCATCGTCTTCATCAGGTTCTTCATCTCTTCGTAAATTTATTGAATAAATTATAAATGTACAATCTTTGTCTTCTCGATTTATTATTACATCTTTGCAATCTAGCCACGCCTCAGGGTCAACTTCAATAAATTTAATATCAAGAGCACTACCATACTTCTTTTTGAAACTATTTCTTACAAAATCTTTCAATTCTTCATCGCTTAGCCTATCAACAAATCGAAAATCGCAAAAATCTTCAAATGTCATTTTATAGGTGTCAACATCAAATCCATTCGTGTAAATATGTTTATATGTCGTGTCAAATTCAATATACTTTTTCATTTTTATCTCCAACTTTCAAACACATTATAACACAAACATTTGCAGATTACTAGATGTAAAATATAAACTTGTTTGTCTAAACCAAGTTTTTATATTTGTTTATAATTTCATTTGATAAATTTTCAATCACCAACTTTCTGTTTATATTAATTGCTTGAAACCTAACATTTTCTTTCTCACACATTTGTTTTAAATTTTCTCCAAGGTTTAAAAGCCCCCAAGCTCGATTTTTAAGTTCATCTAAATTCATATTTGAATTTTTAGTATTTAATTGTTTTATTGAATCTTCCTTGCTTATTCCATCAAATCCTAAAAAAATTGCATCTATGTCGAATTCTTTTTGCAAAAGCCTTAATTGTTCAGGCAAAATTGTTAATTCTGCATCAACCACAATATTCTTATTCTTGTGTTCATTAAAAAACTTTCTATATAAGTTCAGCAAAATAATATTACCATTATCTCCATCAACACAATCATGATTTATTTCGACTCTGTCTAAAATATCAAAATCTGTATAATAATCATACCCTAACTCTTTTGCTACTCTTTTTAAAATCGTGGTTTTACCCGTGCCCCGTTCTCCTGAAATTAAAATGATTTTCATAACAACATCTCCTTTATTACCAAATTTAAAGATGTACAAAAATTGTACATCTTTTTATTAACTCAATCAATCCATAATTGTTTTTAACTTTATTCCACAGTTACACTTTTTGCTAGGTTTCTTGGTTTGTCTGGGTCGATACCTTTACCTGTGCTTGTGTAATAAGCAAGAAGCTGTAATGGTATTACCGCCTCAAGAGACAATAAATCTTCATTTGAAGATTGTAGTTTTATAATATGGTCAATTTTATAGTTATCAACATTAACTTCAAAAGGCGTAACTAATATTATTCTTCCACCCCTTGCCGCTGCTTCATTCGCACCATTTAGAGTTTTTTCTAAAAGTTCATTATTTGTACAAATCACAACAATAGGAGTTCCTTCTTCAACTAATGCCAAAAAACCGTGTTTCAATTCTCCTGACGGATAAGAGTTTGAATTTATATATGAAATTTCTTTAAGTTTCAAACTTGCCTCGTCTGCAGTTATTGCATCTTCTCCCCGACCAATAAAGAATACCTTATCAAGATTAAGTAAACCTTTTGCAATTTGTTTAATTTCGTCTTCACTATTGTCTATTGTAAGGTTTTCAACAAAATTATTTAAAGATTTTATGTAATCTATTGCTTTATCTCTGATTTTGTTTGCGATATGGTTTGCTAAACAATAGAATACGGCAAGTTGACATACATACGCTTTTGTTGAAGCGACAGCAATTTCTGGACCTGCGCAAATTGGCAGAACATAATCAGCATTCCTTGCAATTGTACTATATGCGACATTTGTAATTGCAATCGTCGTAGCGCCCTTAGAATTTGCAAGTTCCAAGCAAGCCAATGTGTCAGCTGTTTCTCCGCTTTGGCTTACAAATATACATAACGTATTCTCATTTATAATTGGGTCTGAGTACCTAAATTCACTTGCGACATAGCAACTTGCCTCGATCCCCAGAGATCTTTCAAGTTTCATTGCACCAATAACCCCTGAATTATACGCAGTCCCACAACCAACTATCTTAATTCGATTGATAGAATTTAACTTTTCAATGTCCAGATGCTCTAAAACTGTTCCTTCAGAATATACTTCAACCAACCTTCTTAACGCCTTTGGGGTCTCATTGATTTCCTTTAACATAAAGTGGTCATATTCGCCTTTGGTAGCACCAGTTTCAAAACTCGTCATCTTGACTGGAGTTTTGTCAAATTTATTGCCTTTAAAATCAAAAAACTCTACGCTTGTCTTATTAAGTTCAGCGAACTCTCCATCGTTTAACGAATAATAGTCATCCACTAAACCATTAAAGCAAATTGGATCACTTGCAACAAATGCCCCACCTTTTCCAATTGCTACATATAACGGGCTTTTATTTTTTGCAAGATATAACAAATCCGAATTCTTTTCAATGCAAGCAAGAGCCCAGCTTCCCGAGAGCTTTTTTGTTACATTCATCAACTTTTCGATATTTGTATTATCATTTTGTCTTTCTAAAAGTTGTGCTATTACCTCACTATCGGTATCTGACGCAAATTGAACTCCATTTTCAACTAATTCTGCTTTCAACTTTGCATAATTTTCGATAATCCCATTATGAACTATATGCCACTCTCCAGCAGTACCTGAGTGTGGGTGAGCGTTAACCCTTGTCGCCTTCCCATGTGTTGCCCATCTTGTATGTCCTATTCCGATAATGGCATCAGCCATTGGTTCAACAGCCTTTTCAAGATTTGCAATTTTACCAACTTCTTTTGTGATTTTTATAATCCCATCACCAGTTTTTACTGCTATCCCCGATGAATCATAGCCCCTGTATTCAAGAAGTTTTAAAGCATTTATAAGTTTAGTTTCTACTTCCTCACTTCCAATATATCCAACGATTCCACACATATTTTATATACCCCTCGTATGTTTTATTTAAATCTCATTATCTATTTTTTCAACCAATTCTGCTAGAACTTCGGCAGACTTTTTGCCAGCTTCAGCGTTTTTACTTTCAACAATAATTCTAATTTTCGGTTCAGTTCCAGACGCTCTTACCATAACCCTTGCACCATCTCCCAAAAGTTTTTCTTGTGCATAAGCTTCATTTTTAAGACTCTCATTGTTAACAACTTTCAATTTATCGCTTACAATTACATTTTTCATACTTTGTGGATACAAATCAACCTTAGCAAGTTCAGAGAATTTCTTTTTTGATTCTGCAAGTATTTTTGCGACTTGAATTGCTGACAATATCCCATCTCCCGTGCCGGCGATGTTTTTGCAAATAATATGTCCGCTTTGCTCACCGCCAAGTGATAAATTCTTTTCTATTAATTTTGCAATAACATACTTATCGCCAATATCTACACGAAGCAACTCAATCCCATCTTTTTCAAGAGCTTCTTTAATACCCATATTTGTGTTACTAGTTCCGACAACAGCATTCCCTCTTAAAAGTCCTTTTGCTTTTAAATCTTTTGCAAGCACAAACACAACCTTATCTCCATCTTGGATTGCACCAGTCTCATCAACAGCAATTAATCTATCCGAATCTCCGTCAAAAGCAAAACCGGCGTCGGCTTTATATTTAAGGACTTTCTTTGCCAAGTTCTCTGGATAAAGCGAACCGCAATTATCATTGATATGTGCACCATCTTCTCTACAATTTGTCGCAATAACTTTGGCACCAAGTGCACGGAATACCACCGGTGCGACCCTTGACGCCGCGCCATTGCTTCCATCAAGAACCACTGTTAACCCATCAAGCGAAATATTGCACGAGTCAATCAAAAATTGTTCATACTTTTTTACCATTGAAAAATCTTGAGTATAAACACCAATATCTTTTGCGTCTACCACGTTTGAATGCATAAATTTTCGCTCTAACGCTTCTTCACGCTTATCACCAAGCTTATATCCACTTTTATCAAATATTTTAATGCCATTATAATCAGCAGGGTTGTGGGATGCACTTATGATTACACCATAGTCCGCTTTTTCTTGCGTTATTAAATAAGAAATCCCCGCCGTTGGTATAACACCAATATCAACGACATCAGCCCCACCATTCATAGCTCCAACTGCAAAAGCAAGCGTCAAATACGATCCACTAACCCTTGTGTCTCTTCCGATTATGATTTTTACTTTTTTACCCTCACTCGCAAGAGCATTCCCGCATCTGTATGCGATGTCAAAATTCAGGTCTTCGTTCACGACCCCCCTTATTCCATCTGTTCCAAAAAATATTCCCATTTTATTTATTCTCCTTTTGTTTCATATAATTTTTTGCTCTTTCCGGCTTTACAGTTTCTCTGCTTCTTCCAATAACAAAATCATATTCGTTAGTGTTTATTGTGTTAGTAGTTCCTGCACAAATATAACTGCCTTTCCTTATTTCGACTGGTGCAATAATATTACAGTTACTTCCAATAAAGCAATCATCGCCAACAATTGTACGATTTTTTGTTTTGCCATTATAATTTACAAATATTGCACCACAGCCAATATTGCAATTTTTACCAATATCCGCATCGCCAACATACGCTAAATGACTGACCTTTGTTCCCTCCCCAATTTTGGAGTTTTTTATTTCAACAAAGTTCCCAATTTTTGCATTTTCAAAAATTTCCGAATTTGGCCTAAGTCTTGCAAATGGCCCAACATTTACATTTGAATGTATTATACTCTCCGCAATATGGCTTGACTCGATAATTACATTATCTTTAATTACACTTGCTATAATATGATTGTTGGGCAACAGTGTAACGTTGTCGCCAATTATAGTCCCTTTCTCAATCCTGTTGTTTTCAAAAATTGTAACATTGTTCCCAATTATAACATCTTGGTCTATAAAAATCGATTTTTTACCTACCAGTTTTAGATTTTTTCCACGTACAAATTTCATCTTGCCTCTCCTTATTTATTCTAGATTTTATAATACTATGAGCCCTATTGTATTGTCAAACGAATTCCGTCAACTTGTAAAAATAATCTTTTTTCTACCCCCTCTTTTCTATTTTTTATCTCACATATTTTAATAATTTATAACTTAAATTTTACATTTTGTTTATACTATTAATATATGATGGCTTTCACTAAAAATAAAAAGATGGTTGCTTAATAAATTTAAGAACAACCATCTTTTATTGATTTTATTGTTTAATTATTTTCTTTTTGCTCCTTGACTGCTATTTCTTTTTGTGTAAATTTACGAGCAAGTTTATTTATGAATGCTTCAATTTTTGCTTGATACCTAATACTTAAATAGAACAAAATAGCACAACTTACAATTATAAAAATCCAAATCGGAATACCCCAACCACTAAATGGGACCACATATCCTCCACCAAGGAAACATATAAAAAGAATTGCTATTGGCCGCGTTAACAAATTTGTTACCAAAAAGAAATTAGTCGACATAGAAGTAACCGCACCTGCCACTATACACAAAATATCATCTGGAAATAAAGGAAATAACATCATTAAAAAAAATGCATATTTACCACAGCCCAACTTTTCTTTCCAAATCCTTGCATCTTCTTCCCCGACAACCCAAATTAAGAGCTTCCATCCCAATTTCCTTCCAAGTAAAAAACATACAAGACTGCCAAATATTATTGCAATAAAACTTATTATACTTGCAACCCATGGTCCGAACACCAATGCCCCTGCCAACGTAGAAATAAATGCAGGAATTGGCAAAACTACCACCTGCAAAACTTGTATGGCAAAAAAGATTAAGTAGCTGTACACTCCGCCACTTAAAATCAGCTCTTTTAACTCCTCTGCGCTATCAATTTTACCCAGTGTCCCGCTTAATTGCAGTGGTAAATATATTGCAAGCAACACAAGTACAAGCGATGATAAAACAATTAATGCTTTTATAATTTTTTGTTTTTTATTCATACTTATATTATATCACTATTATTCATAAATGAAACTAAAATACACACCAATATTTATAATTCGCTTATTATAATCTCATCTAACAACTTATCAAATTTATCAAGTCGAGCAAGTGATTCCCCCGTCATATTTTCATTTTGTGCTAAATTATCCGCCCTGCCAATCATTATTAAATATCGCATCAATTCAGCACCATCCCCAACACTACTTAATTCATCAATTTCTTTTTGAATTAATTCTTTAGTTAAAAACCTATGGTGTGGATTCTCTGTCTTTATATCAGTTATAAACATAAAAATATCGTGTTTATATACAAGCTTATCCATTATCATTACTTCTTTATTAGAAAATTTAAAAATAGGTAAAACTTCTCTTGCTATTTTTGCGCTTTCAATATTGTGATTAAAAAAACTATCAATCCTTCTTCCGTCTTTTTTGCGAACCAAATGTTTTGCAGGCTTTCCTATGTCGTGAAAAAACATAACATAAGCAAGCATTCTTCGCGTTCTAACATCTAAACCCTTTGATAACTTATTCATTTCTTCAACTGAATGTAAAATATGACCTAAAACATTAAACTTGTGCCAAGGATTATTTTGTTTCTGTCTTTCGCACATTTCGACTTCTGGCAATACCTCATTTAATTTCCTATTGAAATCGTCATCACCATTGTACTCTGCATAAAAGTCTTCTACTACGCTGTCTGAAAGTAGCACATTATCCAACTTTGTAATTAAATCATTCATTTTCTTTTCTTCCTTATCGGTATTTAAAATATTATACAATAAAGGTCAATGATGGTCAAACGATTTTATATATGTAACTAGTTCATCAACCTCTGATTTAGTGGTACACCACGAAGTCATAAGCCTAGTACAATGTTGGTCTTCATAACTGCTTAACTTATATTTCTCCTTAATATATTCTAAAAGTTGCTTACTGAAATTAAAAAACACACAATTGCTTTCGACTTTGTAAATCGCATCGTAGCCACATTTTGCCATCTTCCGCTCTAAATATTTTGCCATATTATTTGCATTTTCTGCATTTTTACGCCAAGTCTCATTTTTAAGCATGGCTAAAAATTGTGCCGACATAAATCTTGACTTTGAAAATAATTGCATACTTTGTTTTTGTTGTAAAATAAAATGATTGTTGAATTTTTGATTTAATATAATTAGCATTTCGCCAAACATTGCTCCATTTTTGTTAATTCCGAAACTTGCAATGTCTACGCCAGTTTTTTCGAGAATTTCCGAAAACCCACAATTCAAATTTACCATAGCATTTGCAAGCCTTGCCCCATCAATATAGACATATAGTTCATTTTGATGACAAAACTCACAAATTTCTTTTAATTCTTCAAGAGTATAACAAGTTCCAAATTCGGTTGACTCAGTAAGCATTACTATTTCAGGATATGCCCAATTCCTACTGTTTCGATTTTTTAAATGAGAAGCAATTATAGATTTTGTTAATTTTCCGCAAATTGTTGGACTTGTAATAACCTTGCAACCGGTATTGTATTCAATCGCACCGACCTCATAATTTACTGAATGAGCGTATTCGGTTGTGATAATCGACGAATAATTATTCTTCATAATTTTCATAGCAAGCACATTTGCCGACGTTCCATTTGTGCAAAAATGTATACCGACCGGCTTTGAGAAATAACTCTGCATTAATTCTCTCACCTGTCTTGTACACTCATCTTCAAAATAACCGAGTTCATAGTTTTCATTAACTTCAATCAATTTATTAAATACTTCCATACAAACTGGTGCCGTTGTATCGCTTGCAAATGCATAATTTAACATATAACAACTCCTTAATATATTAATTTTATGAAAACTCTTAAACAAAAAGAACAAAAGCAACCATTCTACAATGATTGCTTTTGTTTAACTTTATAATTTATCTGATGAAATTTGTCAAAATCACTTTTTCTCGTTTTGGTTCTTCAACGCCTTTTTCTTTGCCTGCTTGAATACATTTTAGAAAATATGCCATATTTCTTGCCAAAATTCTCATCGATTGCATTCCCTCTTCGTCTTTAACAACATCTTCAGGTTTCGCTCCGTGTACCATATTCCAATACCTTGTCGAAATAATTGGCATTTGAGATATCCCAAAATATTTATTAATTTGGTCATAAGTTGAAGTAGTCCCTGCCCTTCTTGCTGAAATTACCGAAGCGACTGGCTTATACCTAAAATATGAATTATGCCCACCATTACCAGCCGAATAAAATACTCTATCCATAAATGCAGTCATTAATCCCGACATTCCAGCATAATGTACTGGGCTTCCAAAAATGAAGCCGTCAAAATCTTTTGCCTTTTCAACAAAATCGTTTACGATATCATCTATAACGCACTTGCCAATATTCTTGCAAGCATAACACCCAATACACCCAGAAATCGGTTTATTGCCTATCCAAAACATTTCAGTTTCTATGCCTTCTTCAATTAAAGTTCTTTCAACTTCTTTTAGTGCTGTATATGTACAGCCTTTTTCGTGTGGACTTCCATTTACCAATAATACTTTCATTCTGTTACTCCTTTAATTTTCACTACCCATAGATTTCTTTTTATCAATTCGTGCTTGATATTTAACCAAAACCTTCTCCAATTGCTCTTCAGCATCAATTCCAACCTCGTTGGCAAGCGACATTAAACAATACAAGACATCACCAAACTCTAACTTAAAGTCATCATTGATTTCAAACTCTTGAGTGCCGTAGTCAGAAGACTTCAAATACTCCTTAGCAAGTTCCCCAAGTTCGCTTGCAGTGTCTAGTAATCTTGCATAAACTGGCAAAGCCTCTCTTGTGTTGATATCATTAAAACTTTTCACTTTTTGTTGCATAACAATACTCCTATTTTAAAATTTCTTTAATATCTTCAACTGCTTTACTTTGATTAAACCTGCCATTACCAACCGGATAATACACAGCGTATGCGTCAAAACGCTCACTGTTCAAATATAAATCAAACTTTTTTTGTCTTGCTGTCGAAACCGTTATTTTCTCATCTAACATAATTGATGATACTTGGTTCCCAAAAAACAAGACCTTTTCGGGTTTTACCATATTCAATTCGGTTTTTAACAAATCTTTGTATTGTAAAAATATATGATCCGGAAGCGGTCTTGCGTCATCTTGCGTACACTTTGCAAGATTAGTTATCCATACTTTTTGTTTTTTTACCTCGTCATAAACTTCATCGCAAAATTCTGGCGTCCACTCTCGTGGCTTCTTTGCTTTAATTTTGTCGTTAAGTTCAGAATCAAACAACCCGCATTTTGATAAAAAATCCCAAATCTGTTTTGTTCCAAGCCACTGAGCACGAAGCCCCGTCCACGCCTTATCCGTCGCAATATTTCTTTTTGTTGGGTTCATAAATACAAGAGCAACCTTAGGGTTTTTACTACATCCGCACCCATAAACCGAATTTAATTCTTTTGAGCCATATTCTTTTTGCAACTTATCAAATCTTTCAATTAATTTTTCCATCTCTTTTGTTCCAATTCCTTTATCCTTTCACTTAAACATTTTCCAGCCAAGATAATATATCTTTTATTCGCTCAGACGAACCTTCATTTTGCACAATTCTATGTTTTGCATCTTCATAAACTATCAGCTTGTTTGCTTTATTCGTAAGTTTTGAAAAAAGCTCTTCAAATCTATATGTTTCACTTAATAATGGGTCTAGTTTCCCACAAAGCAACATCGTAGGACACTCTATACATAAATTCTTATTTAGAAATTCAATTCCTTGAGAAAAAAATACCCCTACCGTTCTAATTGAAAATGTATGCAATGCAAATTCATCGTTTTTACTATATTCAAGCATTTCCTTAGATTCGCTATATTTCTTTTTTACATAAATAAAAGAAAGTAAGTTATATGGAATAAATTTAATAAATCTTAATTTCTTAGGACAATATATCGCAGGACTAGATAAAACCAAATAGTCAACCATTCCCTTATACGAACTTGCATAAGTTGACGCAACAAGCCCACCAATAGAGTGGCCAAAAATTCCAATTTGTTTAAAATCATAGTTCATCTTAATATAGTCTATTACAATATTAACATCATCTAAGACCTTGATAAAACTTTCGCTATCTCCTCGTTTCCCAACAGTTTTGCCGTGCCCCCTTAAATCGATAGCAAATACACTAATGTTGCTTTGATTGAGCTCTGAGATAAAATCTGCATATCTTCCACTATGCTCACACAATCCATGAATTAAAACAACTGCCTTAGTTGAGCCATCTGCAATACACTCATTTACATAAATTTTTGCATCTTTATTTTCCAAAAACTTTTCCATACCAATATAATAACACAAGCCCCTTACATTTGTCTTGTGATTTTAGATGTGTTTATCAAAAAATCACGGGTTTTATTCTCCGTAATTTTTTATTTGATAAATAATAATCAATTGTTTTCATTTTCTACGGTTGGATATATAATCGGGTCGCCAACCTGAACAACATTTCCATCTTCAAAATTTGGTTCCATCTTTTCAACCAGTTGCATATCACCGCTATAATAAAAAATAGTATTATCGGGAACAACTATCATATCTCCGGCTTTTACCCTTCTTTTTATACCATTAACAGTAAATTCTCCGCTTCCAGAAAGTACCCAATAAGTCGATGTACTTTTTTTATCATAAGAATATCCATCTTGCCCATAAAACGAATCAATATAAAATATCCCCTTCACTTTTGTATTTCCTTGCGGGATTGCCAAAAACTCGCCATTCTTTTGGATAATAACTAACCCGTCTTGAAATTGTTTCTCTGGAGCTTTGCCTAAAAACTCTAAAAAATCTTTATTGTAAGCCAACTTTTCCAACCCCCTGTTTATCTTTGAGAGTCTGAACTTTTTACTTGTATTTGCCATATATAATCCTCCTTTTTTACCTAATTATATATGATACCTTACTCCTTTTCAATTACTTATTAACGATTTCATAAAATGTAAATTCTAATCCACATTTACTTTACTTTCAAAAACGAAAATTATATAATTAAAATATCATATATAATAGGAGAAATATTATGAGTTCAAGATTTATTTTAAATGAATTTTCATACTTTGGTAGAGGTTCAAGAGTCGAACTTGTTCCAGAAATTCAAAAAAGAAAATTTAAAAAGATTTTAGTTGTTACCGATGACGCACTTGTAAAATGTGGTGTCGCAAGCAAGGTTAACGACCTACTTACAAATGCAAAGATTAAGTTTTTGATTTACAGCGATGTAAAGCCAAATCCAACAATTAAGAATGTTTTAGACGGTCTTGCTGTATGCAAAAAGTTTGGTGCCGATGCTATTGTTACCATTGGCGGTGGTTCTGCCATGGATACTGCTAAAGGTATTTCAATTTTAATGACTAATAAGCACAGAACAATGCAATCATTAAACGGACTTTCTAACACCGAAAACAAAGGGCTTCCAATTATCGCACTTCCTACAACTGCAGGAACTGCATCAGAAGTTACAATTAATTATGTTATCACAGATGAAGAACGTCAAATCAAAATGGTTTGCGTTGACCCTAATGACCTTCCTATTGTTGCCATTGTTGATAGCGAACTTATGGAAACAATGCCAGCGTCTCTTGCTGCGGCTACTGGTTTAGACGCTCTTACCCACGCTGTTGAAGGTTATATTACCAAGGGTCATAACCTTATGAGCGATATGTTCCATATGGAAGCAATCAAGTTAATATTTGCAAATCTTACAAAAGCAGTAAATGAAAAAGACCCTATTGCTATTGAAAAAATGAGCTATGCTCAATATATCGCAGGTATGGGATTTAGTAATGTTGGACTTGGTATTGTTCACTCTATGGCTCACCAACTTGGTGCTGTTTACGATACCCCACACGGAATTGCAAACGCTATGCTTCTTCCTGTAGTTATGAAATTTAATGGTGAAGTTTGCGCTGATAGGTTTGCCGAGATTTTACACGCTCTTGGAGTTGACACAAAAGGATTTACTAAGAAAAAAATCGTTGACACTTTTGTTTCTATGATTAAACAACTTTCAGCCTCTGTTAACGTTACCCAAACTATTGCTGACTATGGTTGCAAATCAGAAGATATTGAAATGCTTTCCGACAAGGCTATGGAAGACCCTTGTAAACCTGGAAACCCAAGAGAAGTTTCAAAAGAAGACTTTATAGCACTATACAACGAAGCAATGAAAGGTTAAAATTAAATAACAAACAAAAAGATTGAGAAATTATCTCAATCTTTTTATTTTTCAGAAGGTGTTTCTTCTGCATTTTCTTGTTTAAATTGTTCTAGCGACCTAAAATTGTCACTTGTCCATCTTAGGTGTTTTTCCCAAATTGATTTAGCCTTGAATTTTGTATAAAGCGGATTTTCTGCGACACTAAGACCGCTTTCAGTTGCCTTAAAAATCCCCCTTACCAAGGTTCCACCATCGGCATCAAGTTCAAGGACAACTAAATGCCTTGGAGGTTGTACCCTTGAATTATCAAACAACTCATGACGAAATCTTCTGTGCAAATATTTAAAAGGCTCATTGCACTCTGGATAAATATTTACAAAACAATCAACATTTTCAAATGACAAGTTTTCTTGTACCCATTGCCAGTTAATCGTTTCAAAATCTTTACTATCCTTTGTTACAGGCTTTTCAGCAAATATACAATTAGGATGACAAATAACAATTTTATGATAATTGTCCCATACCTCTAACATATCGGCTATAATGCTTAAAGATTGCTCATCCCAACATTTATTCTGTGCATCATAATGTAAATTTTGATAATCTAACACTTCTTTCATTATCACTCCCCCTCGTCTTTTACAAAAAGTATATCACAGCGTTTTAATGATTTCAATAATAGGCTAAGATTTGATGCATTGTTTTTGTAATATAAATACGAATTTATAGCAAACTAGTCTTATGAAAAATGTTTTATTATACCTAAGTGCATTCATTCCAATGTATATATTAATTATTCTGAAACAATCTATTGAAATGCTTGTTGGCAACATAAAAGCCAATTGGCTTAACTTCTTAGTCCTTGGACTTTTAGTTGTTGTAATCATTTTGGGTCTTATTGGATTAAATCTTGAAATTAGACACCGAAAAGAACAAACAAGTAAAATTAGGATTATTGAAAAACAAAATTCCACCGACCAGCATTTCTTAGGCTATTTTTCGCTTTTCGTACTTTTTGCAATTTCGTTTGACCTATCTAAAATTAGTATGCTTGTTATTTTCATTGTAATTATGGTAATGATTGGTGTCGTCTATGTTAAAAATAAACTTTTTTATATCAACCCATTTCTAAACATTTTGGGCTATAACTTTTACGACATAACATATACATTAAATGGTGAAAACGAAAAACTTACAACAAAGATTTTCTTTAAAGGCGATTTATTGTTAAATAGATTTTACTATGTAAAAATTAAAGACGAAAACTTTAATTTTCTAGATAAAACTTTAAAAAAATAGTTTAATACCTCGTTTTATTTGAAAGTTTTATATAATCAGAAAATAGATTTAAGCATTCATTTCGGTCAACCTCTTCGCTCATTGACGCACCAAGTTCTTCCAAGTTGTCTTCAAACTTATTATCTCGAAATCCGATGTTTTCGTTGTCTTCGATGGTGCAACCATAATAAAACTTTTTAATGTTTGCCCAAAGCATCGCACTTAAACACATCGGACAAGGATAGCCGGTAGTATAAACCTCACAGCCAGACAAGTCAAAGGTGCCAAGTTTTTTACACGCCTTTCGTATTGCATCAATTTCTCCGTGACAAGTTGGGTCGTTATTTGCGACAACATGATTATGACCTTTGGCAACCACCTTGCTATCTTTCACAACAACCGCTCCAAAAGGTCCACCATGATTGTTTGCAATTCCCCTTTTTGCTTCTTCAATTGCAAGCTTCATAAATTTGTTCATTATATCTGCTCCTTTTAACCTAAAAACTTTCTAAACTCAAAACCAAGGCAATAGGTCAAAGTTAGTCAATTTTTGACTGCTTCTTCCCATTTACTTTTTTTATTATACTACAAATTATTGCAATTAAACTACTTTCTATCGGTATATTCAAGAAAAATCCTTCCTTTAAACGCCCCTCGTTTGTCTACTTTTGATTTTCTAACACTTTCAAAATTATCATAGGAGCAATTTTTGACATCAAGAATGGCTCTTAATACTTCTTCAATGTCTGCAAGTTCTTCAATTTCACCCGAAGCTAAGTATTCGTTCACTTCTTCTTGAAGTTTTGTTTCAAGTTCATTTAAATATTCTTCATCGTTTAAAATTCTTGTCTTGCAAGTTTCGTTATTGTTTTCGATAATTTGCGGAATTTTGTCCCGAACCAGCTTGTTAAATATTTTCATAAATATCTCCCCTTATTCAATTAAACTCTTAAATTCGCAAGAACTTAAAATTTTTGACCTAGTTTATTTTAACATTATTAATAAACAATATCAAGCATTTTGTGTCACACGCTTTTAAATATAATTTCGCTCTTGAAATTATATTTAAAATATGATATAATTTATTTGTAAATTGGAGGGCAATCATATATGGGACTTAAAGACTGGTTTGAAAGATTAAGAAATCAAAATAAAGGATTTGTGTATAAACTTGACGAAGAATCTAAAACACAAGCCGTTACACAACCAAAATATTCAGAAGATAATATCACAACTCTGCTTAAACATTACGAAAATAATGGCACAGTTGAACACACATCGACTGACGACGAAGTTTTAGAAGAAGATGATGCCTATGAAGAAAGCGAATATGAAGAAGATGACCCTGAGCAAGAATTTGACAAAGCACAATTTATGCAAAGAAGTGTGCCTATTGACCACGTTATAAAGGTATGTATTTCCACCTATTACGATCAAGACGACGAAACCGATGAATTTGAAGATGATATTGAGTACGCATATTTTTTAACAAATTATAAGGTGTCAACAATCGTTAAGGAAGCGGGAAAACTTGTCGACATAAAATGCCTGCAATTAACTGGTGATGATATGGGCACGGTATATGATGATTGTGCATTTGATGTTTACGAAGATGATGAAGATTGTCATACACCAGCACTTATAATATCTTGGACGGAAAATGGAATGTATGGTTATTCTGATTATTATTATAAAAACGATAATCTTCAAGAAAGCTATTCAGCGGTACACGAAGAAATCTGTACAAACCTATCTGGATTAATTGACCCAGAAACAAATACTGTACAAATTTTAGGACTCGTTCAACTCTCAAATAGTTTTAATTTTCAAGCAAACCAAGACAAGTACGATAGGCGTGATTCACTTGAAAGTGAGAAAAAAGAAGTTGAAGAATTTTTTGGTTCAGAAGATGAATAATTCAGATTTTGTTTATTTTATTTAAATT
>JAGBBI010000062.1 GCA_017938565.1 Clostridia bacterium | reverse complement strand
GAAAATAAATGCTTGGTCAGCATCTTTTCCCGTAATAATCTTGTTAAACTCATCAGTAATACGCTCTTGAGAAATAATACTAAGGCGGTCTTTATGAGTAAAAATACCTTGATAAGTATCTTTCTCAATAAGAAAGTGGTCACCTAATCTATATTTAAATCTTACAGCTCTTAAAATTCTAAGTGGGTCCTCACTAAAAATAATATTTGGGTCACCACAAGCCCTTATCCATCCATCTGTAATGTCATCAAAACTTTTACCATTGAGGTCTAAGATGTCTCCTGTGGAAATGTTTCGATAAATCGCATTGATGGTGAAATCTCGTCTCTGACAATCATCCATAATACTACCAAAAGCAGTTTCTGGATTGCGAGATTCCATATCACGATAGCATTCTTTTCTTGTCTGAACGGCCTCTATTTCTTCGTCAGGATAATCCTTTAAACGAAACATTGCAGTACCAAAATGCTCGTAAACAACAACACTACCAACAGTGTGACCATTGTCTTTGAGCCAATTAGCAAACTCAATTCCGCCATTAGGGAGGTCAATTACAATATCAATATCTTTGATGGGTGAATCAAGAATCAAATCTCGCTCACACCCACCAACTGAAAATACGTGGTTTTCAAACTTTGTGCCCAAAATGATGTTTTTTAGACATTCAATTATTTCTGTATAGTTTTTTACTCCCCTTTTAATCATAGTAAATTAGTTTGTATATATTTTTAAAATATCGTACTCATTAGTTGATGGCCACTCGAAGCCACGTATCATATTGTCGAAGACAGAAGCCTTTATCATTCCCTCTCTTCGTGAAAGATTCTTTTCAAGTTTAGAGGCTTCTACATAGACATATACCCATAATACATCATAGTCTGCTAACAGTTCGTGATAATGGTCTCTATACGCCTTTTTAAGGTTTGTGTTGTCAATAATTATGTCCTCACCAAGAATGGCTGCGGTCATAATCATTTCGTCACACTTTTCAGAAACAGCCTTTTCCTGTTTATCTGTTCCCACCATTTTCTCACCCTCTTTACAGAAACCAAGTTCATAGCGAGCAATATCTCTGCTAACAACAGAATATGGGCGATTTGTTAATGTTTTAGTAATTTCGTTAATTGCCGTACTCTTACCTGCTCCGGGTAAACCGAATAACATAAGCACGGTTAACTTTTTCTTGCCAACGGTTTTGTGTCTCAAACGTTCCAATTGCGGAACATTTGTTTCATTATAGAAACAGTTCAAACGCGACGCAAGACTATTAAGGTCTGACAGTTTTAACAAATCAACCTTGGTCACATTTTCATCTGATGGCTGAGACCCACGCACATCACACTCTTTAAGATAAAGTAGAATGTGCCAAGATGGAACAATTTTAGATATTTCGAGAACTTTCTCTACATAATGCTTACTTTCAAACACCTTTAATGGCTCCATATGCCATCTAACAAGAGCGCAAATTGGCTCTCTAACCTCAAATCCCTCGTCCCATAGAAGTCTACGTGTGATTTTTTCGCTTTCAATTTCGTGACCATAAGCGTGCCAATCTCCCTTTCTGTAAATTGTAGCCACTCCCTTACCAATGTCGTGAAAAAGAGCCGAAACAAGCAACTGTGTTGCCCAAGTAGGCTCATTGTACCACTCCATATCGTGGCAAATCTTCTCGGCGGCCTCACATACTTTCTGTGTATGAATCCACACATTACCCTCTCCGTGCCACTTTGTGCTCTGCTCGCACTCTTTTAGTTTTGCAAACTCAGGAATAGTCTCGATGTATTCCCAATTATACTTAAATGTTTTTACGTTTACAAGGTCCTTTATTCTCATTTTTTCTCTCTATATTAATATACGTTGCAAATATACAAAATTTATATTCAAAAAACAAATGCACGAAAGACTGCTTATTTTTTCTTTCGTGCATTTGTACCAAGTAGTTTATGAATTATTATGCTGCTACTGTAGCGGGCATAAATCTTGTGGCAATCTCCCAAAGACGCTGATTGTACTCTACATCTTTCTTAATGGAAGTAATCTTTCTCTGTTTCCTTACTTTATCGTTCTTACCTGTCGCCTGAAATCCTCCCTTAATCATCTTCTCCTGACAGATATTGAAAACAGTCCAAAGGTCATCAGAGTTGTCTTCGTCACGAACAGGCTCAAGAATGTCCATAATAGTAGCCTCGTCAATGCTGAATTTTTCATTGTCTTCAACATCCTTACGGATTTTGACTACCGCTGTTGCAAGTTCCTTCTTTTCTGCCTCTGACAGATTAGTGTTCTTAATTGTGTTCATAGTATTCACAATGT
>JAGBBI010000008.1 GCA_017938565.1 Clostridia bacterium | reverse complement strand
ACATATTGGTAAGTTAAAAGATTTTTGTATAGAGCTTTTCCTGTTAAAACAACACTCATTATTAATAATGAATAAAACCAAAGTTTGATTTGCTCAATCATCTCACAAACATAATCGCTTGGGAAGTTATTGTTGAAATATTCTTTATCTGTGAAGTATTTCTTTGTTGAAAATGGAGTAATACCAGCATCAAGCCAAACATCACCAACTTCTGGAATTCTTGAAGCGACTGCTCCACACTCGCATTTTATTTTTATTGCATCTATCCAAGGCCTGTGTAAATGTGGAAGTTTATCAATTTCTTCTGGATTTACAGCATTCTCTCTAAGTTCATCAAGCGAACCAATCACGTGCACTTTTCCACATTTTTCGCAAACATAGAATGGTAAAGGAAGCCCATAAAATCTTGACCTTGAGATATTCCAATCTCCCATATTATTTAACCAGTCAACCATTCTCTTCTTAGCATACGCTGGCGAGAAATTTACATCTTCGATTGCTTTAAGCGCAAGCGGTCTGATGTCATCCATCTTGATATACCAAGCACTTACTAATTTATAAACAATGTCGGTTTTGCATCTCCAGCAATGAGCATAACTATGCTTATGCTTGTGAGAATATAGAAGTTTTCCGTCTGCCTTTAAACGATTTACAACATCATCAACAACATCGGTAGTCTTTTTGCCGGCAACAAATCCGGTGTTTGGCAAAAGCACGCCTTGTTCGTCAATTGGGCAAATTTGTTTTAGGTCTTCTCTAAGTCCTAGTTCAAAGTCCTCAGCGCCACAACCTGGAGCAATATGAACTACACCAGACCCCTCAAGTTCTGCAACGTCTTCCCAAGCAACAACTCTATGCTCAAATTGTTGCTCTGACAACTCTGGGAAACAAGTCTCATAAGTTAAACCAACAAGATCACTTCCCTTGTATGTCTCTAGAACTTCAGCATCTCCTTTCAAAACCCTTTTTACTGCATTTGCTCCCATAACAAGTTTTTCGCCTGTTGATATAACTTTTACAAGTGAATACTCCATTTCTGGATTAACAGCCAAAGCAACGTTTGCAGTCAAAGTCCAAGGAGTTGTTGTCCAAGCAACCATTTTAAAGTCTTTGCCAATAATTGGAAGTTTTAAATAAATTGCTGTATGTTCAACCTCTGAGTAACTATTACTCATTTCGTGATCACTTAAGCTTGTTCCACATCTTGGGCACCATACCATTGGACGATTTTTCTTAACAATCCAGCCATTATCCGAACACTTCTTTAAAAAGTGCCAAATACCCAAAATGTTTTCATCAGTATTGGTATAATATGAGTTATCCCAATCCATCCATTGCCCCAAACGAATACTTTGATTAGTCATTTCGTTACCAAAATATCTAACCCTTTCCATACACTTATTGGTAAACTTGTCCAATCCATATTGAAGTATTTCAGGCTTGCCATTTAACCCCAATTCTTTTTCAACATTTACCTCAACCCACAATCCTTGAGCATCAAAGCCATTTTGAAATTGTTGACTTTCACCCTTTAATGCATGATACTTAATATTTATATCCTTTAATGTTCTTCCCCAAAAATGGTGAATCCCAAGTCGATTATTGGCAGTCGCTGGACCATCTAGAAATCTAAAACGTTTGCCATTTTTGTTCTTTTCGACCAATTTTTCGAAACAATTATTTTCCTTCCAAAACTTAAGCATTTGATGTTCTACATTGATAAAATCTAATGATGCATTTTCTTTTTTCATTGAATTTCTCCTTTTTTAAATAATAAAAAAGATATTCTCCTAAAACTTTGAGAATACCTTATTGTATTACCACTCAAAAATTAGATAAAGAGTACCATCATACCCCGCTTCTGTTACGGGAAGCACCCGAAAATCCCTACTTTTTTCAGGATTTCTGCTTAGCAGGTGATAATTTCTATCCACTTGACGTCAACTTTCACCACTGCTGTTGACTCTCTTATAGTCAAGTTAAAATAAAAACCGTGTCCTACTTCAATCGCATTTATCAAATTTTCAAATACATTTTAGCATCGAAATAGATATTTGTCAACTATCAATCGATATAAACTTAAATTTTTAATTTACAAACAAATTTTATTTTGATAGAATTACTTGTATATTTACTATGGAGAAAATTATGATAAAAAGAATTATTTTTGATTTAGATAACACTTTAATAATGAGTAATTCATTTTTAGAACCAAACAAAAGAGCTCTTGAAAGATGCGATATACATGATATCGAAAAAGCAAGACTTTTAGATTATTGTGGTGATATTTACGAAAACATATACCAAAGTTACAACAGAAAGGACTTTTTAGAGTTCATCAACCATCGCACCGGACTCTCTTTAAAGGACGAATTTTTGGACATTCTGTTTGAAGAACTTGGAAAGTGTGCTCCCGAAAACTTCGAGATTGAAAAACAAACTCTCAAATACTTAAGTGATAAGTACGAACTTATAATTTTAACAAACTATTTTAAAGACGTTCAGGCAAAAAGACTTGAAACTGCCGGTGTTCTTGATTTGTTTTTAGAAATTACCGGCGAAGAACACCCAAAGCCAAGAAAAGAGGCATATTTAAAGGCTTGCGGAAACCACAAGCCTGATGAGTGTGTTATGATTGGAGATAATTTAGCATACGATGTCGAAACACCAAGACAGTTTGGACTTTATTCAATTTGGATTACAAACAAAGTAAAATCGAATGGTAAAGATGTTATTAACACTCTTTCTGAATTAAAAGATATTTTGTAAAATCTACTATATCACCCGCACCTAAAACCAAAACGATATCTTTTTGCGTTACTAATCTATTTAGCATTTCGTAAACACTTTCAAAATCAGGTGCATAATAACAGGCCCCACCATTGTCGCATATATCTTTGCACAAGTCATAACTCGTAATACCTTCTATTGGGTATTCTCTTGCTGAGTATATCGGATAAACTATTGTCCGATATACTTTTTTTAATACATCTACAAATTCATTCCATAATGTTTTTGTCCTTGAATATGTGTGCGGTTGAAAAACAACAAAAACATTTCCTTCACAAATTGACTTTGACTCATTAATTACTGCACTAATCTCGTCCGGATGGTGAGCGTAGTCATGAATTACGCTTGCACCATTAATATTTCCAATGTACTCATATCTTCTTGCAACACCTTCAAATGAAGCGATTGCCTGACGAAGTTTATAATCATCAATAGTAAATAATTTTGCCACAATTATTGAAACTAAAGCGTTATATAGATTGTGTTTCCCAACCAGCGGAAGATAAATTTCACTAATTAATTGCCCAAAATAAACGCAATCAAAAACCATTTTCCCATCATATAATTTCCTGTATGATGATATATATACATCGGCAAGCCTGTCTTCTATTGAGTACGTTATAACCTTCCTATTCTTAATTTTTGAAGTTATGCTCATAACACTTTCATCGTCTTTATTAACAATCAAAAATCCTTCTGAATCTGTATTATTCGCAAATTTTTCAAAAGACTTTTTTAAATTATCGATAGTTTTGAAATAATCTAAATGGTCTTCTCCAATGTTTAATATTACCGATATAGATGGCGTCAGGTTTAAAAAACTGTCAAAATATTCACAAGCCTCAGTAACAAATACTTCTTT
>JAGBBI010000061.1 GCA_017938565.1 Clostridia bacterium | reverse complement strand
TATTCTCATTAAAATCTTTTGTATTCATAGATACTCTCCTACACTATTAAACACATAGTAGCATAATTTAAACTTAATAGCAATATCTCTATTGAAAATTAATGATTAAGCTTATCAAAAAACAACCCCTTTGTACTCGGATTGACTATAAACAACAATATGTTTTTTATCATACTTGATGCATTTAATTTGAGAATGTGCCCTGTTTTATAGTCCTTCATCTCCAAGAGCCTCAATTATAGATTCTTCATCAACCCCTTCAATTGTGAATGGTTCGTTAGGGGCACCTTTTTTAATATCTTGGATTGAACGATAATAACAATGTTTAATGTAAAGTTCTTTACTTTCCCAAACTCTTCCGTCCCTTATAATTCTTTCTGGATAGCCATCTCTTAAATGGTTTAATAATTCCTTCTCGTCAGTTGTTCTGTACCAACGCACGGCATCATCAAGAGCAATATTCCCATAAACTACATCTTGATGAACAAGTCCAAGATTACCGATTGCCTCACTCATATTTATTCCGGCAGATGCAGTTGTATCATTCGCTAAATCTGCCTGATACTCTAAAAACACAACCGTTTCACCCCTTGGTTCAAGTGATGACCAATATGACTCAAGTCCAACAGATAAACATTTATGATGGTCTAATGCTTCTTTGTTTTCGTAAGCAACACTATCTAAACTTATTGCCACAGAAAGTTTTCCATCGTTTGAAATCTCACAGCCTACGACATTTAAATTTAAGTCATACAACATTTCCATAACTACGCTTTGCGGAAGGTCAGACGACGCAAATCCCGATGTTAAACTTCTTCTATGATATGAGCTTACTGGGATGAAAATTGACATTACTTTTCCATCTGCAGTATTTAGATTAATCTTACTTATATAGTCTTTTAATAACATATTTATGCCTCTCTTGTCTGTATTCTTTGTAAATATATTTTTTATATTAATCCATCCATATTAAATTTGTCAACACTAAATTAAAAATATAGTAAAAGTCAGTCGGATGCACCGACTGACTTTTTTATAGCAAGATACAAATAATGCCTCCTCGTCCTTCATTGGTAATCTTGCTTAATGTTTTACGCATTTTAATTTGAGCCTCTTCAGGGAATGCTTGAACTTTATTTACTATACCATCATGTGCAAGTTCTGATAGAGTTTTCCCAAACATATTTGTATTCCAAATTGTTTTTTGGGTTTCTTCATCTACTTCACCTGATGTAAGCATTCCCTCGGTTATTCCAATACCGCTAACAGCTGGTGTTACTTCAGTTTCAACATCCACCTTTAATATATGCAAACTTGAAGCTTTTGCTTTAAGTTTAACCCCCGAATTCCCTGACCTTTTTACAACTTCTGGCTTAGATAATTCTAAGTCATTTACGCTTGGTATTACAACCCCATATCCTGTATCATTTACATTTTCTAAGGCTTCTTGGAGTTTTGTATATTCAGCTTTGGCGATTGACGCCTCTGTCATATAACTAATTAAATCAAAATCGTTTAGTATATTTATTCCGCAGATATTGCTAAGCGTCTTATATAATAATTCTTTTGATGCACCAATATGATAATTTACTTCACCTAAGGCAAGATTTATATTTTCTACAACCGGACTTGAAATTTCATCAGAATCTTTAAACAAATCAAACGCTTTTGTATAGTCTATCATTTTTGACAACTTCAAAGAAGACACTTCATTTAGTATATTGACAATGATTTCATTGTCGCTTGAAAGACTTGTCATCCATTCTGGAAGTGAAATATTAATTTTATTAACTGGAAATTCAAACAAAACTTTTTCTAATACTTTATTGAAATCTTGCTCGGTCATATTATCTACATCTTCAATTAATACAGGAACACCATACATTTCTTCCATGGCCACACGAAGTTTATATGTTTCTTCAGATAATGGCGTTGCCGAATTTAAGACAACAATAAATGGTTTATTCAATTCTTTAAGTTCATTAATTACTCTTTCTTCAGCTTCAACATAGTTTTTTCTTGGGATATCGCCAATAGTCCCATCGGTGGTTACAACAATTCCGATTGTGCTGTGGTCGGCAATAACCTTATGAGTACCAATCTCAGCGGCACGACTAAACGGAATTGCCTCATCTGACCAAGGTGTTTTTACAAGCCTTGGATTTTCTCCATCACTATGTCCTACGGCTTCATCAATTAAATATCCAACACAATCAATAAGCCTTACTCTTGCTTTGGCATTACCCTCCAAAGAAATTTCCACTGCTTCATTTGGAACAAATCTTGGTTGCATTGTCATAATAAGCTTTCCGCTTCCAGATTGTGGTAATTCATCTTCGGCTCTTCTTTTATCATTATAATCTTTTATATTTGGCAAAACCAACTTATCCATAAATCTTGATATAAATGTTGATTTGCCAGTTCTTACAGGCCCCACAACTCCAACATAAATATCTCCATTGGTTCGGCTTGCAATAGACTCGTAAATATTCATATTATAATAGCCTCCTTTCGCTTATACTTAAAGGTATTCTCGCTATTGCCAAAATATGAATGTTTTTTTAAACAAAAAGAATAGTCAAAAATCTGACTATTCTTAATTAAAATTATTTATTGTTTTGTTTATACTTTTTCTTTACTGATTTAATAAGGTCTACTTTACTTTCTTTTCCAACTAAAAGTCTTTCAATGTTTTTCCTATGTGCAAACCAAGTTAAAAGGAATATTGAAAATAACAATAAACATACAATTCTACTTTCTTGAAGTGGTAAATTATTTTTGGCAAATATTCCTTCGACCACCGTTAAAACAGTAACGCAAATAAACGATGCCATTGAGCCATATTGAAACAATAGCCAGCAAGTTGCGGCGACTACAACCACTATTGCAGTTGCTAGGGGGTTTGATGCAAAAAATACACCAAGCATTGTAGCAATACCTTTGCCACCTTTAAATTTGTAAACAACAGGATAAATATGTCCCACAATCACACTTACGCCTGAAATATATGTCATTATCATATTATCAAAAATGATAATCGTCAAAAGCACAGGAATGAACCCTTTTAAAATGTCAAGTATGAAGTTGATTAGTCCAATTTTAAAACCAAAATTTCTTAATACATTTGTTGTCCCTGGGTTCCCGCTTCCCATTTTTGTAATATCAGCATTCATTTTTGAACTTATTATTCTTGCAATAGAAACATTTCCAAAAGCATAAGAAATTAAAATCACAAGCACTATATGCCACCAAATCATTTAACAGCTCTCCTTTTTATTTTTATCTGACATCAGCATTGTCCATCTTGTTTTTTATTATAAGTTCAATTGGAGTTCCAGTAAAATCAACCGCATTTCTTATTGAGTTCTCAATATATCGCTTATAACTTTCTGGCATTAAATCTCCATTGTTTACAAAAATTACAAATGTAGGCGGAGTTATGCCACTTTGAGTAGCATAATAAATTTTAAGTCTTTTCCCATTCACAACTGGTGGAGCGTTTGAAATCACTGCATCTTGAATTATGTCGTTAACATCACGAGTTTTAATTCTCTTTGTGTTATTTGCATAAACCTCTTCAACTGCCTGCATTAATTTTTCCATTCTTTTGCCAGTTAATGCTGACAAAAAAACAGGTTTAAAGTAACGCATAAAATCTAATTCATTTTTTAAT
>JAGBBI010000060.1 GCA_017938565.1 Clostridia bacterium | reverse complement strand
TACCCCGTTCGTCATATTGGTATATTGGTAACTTGTAATTTGTGCGTAACCACCCGTACCGCTATGAGATAGCACCTCACGATAACGCCCGTCTTGGTCGTCGTAGTCTAAGTCATCGGTCTCGGCGTGTAAATCAACCTCAACCGGTTCTTCTATCCACCTTGCATAAATTCCGTCCGAATTGTTTGCTTCCATCAACGCCGTGTATTGCTCAAGTGTCATTGTTATTGTGTCAATGACGGTATCTTGGTCGGTCGATGTGGCCGAACTAATTGTTCCAGCCGTAACATCGCTAGCATCCAATCGGTCTACCGTTGCTTTACTTGCAAAGAAGCCAATGAATATATAACCATCTTTTGTGGTCGTACGAATATTTTCATTTTCGTCTTCGTAATTTATTGAGAATGTAATTGATGTTGTCCCTGTTAATGTATCAAGATAAGCACAACTATGAGTATGTGAACAATTCATCTCTTCGCAAGGACAATTTGAAGTTGACGAGCCTGTTGATAAAAGACCATTTACCTTACTGTATATTGCACCTGACATAATTACGTCGCCAGGGACATTGCTGTGGTCGGTATTATACCCAAGTTGTGAGTGTGCATAGGCCTCGTTAATTGCAACAAACCTTGCTACCGCCACTCCATCTGGGAAGTCTTCAAGGAAGTCTTCTGCGGTTGCATAAGACAGCCTTGTGTTTGAAGAAACCTTTGTCGCACTTCCATCTAACCCCGTAAACCAACCAACAAAGATACGATTTGCACTGCTATAGTTAACTTGCATTACAATATCTGCGTTTGCATATAAATTTGCACAGCCTAAATATGAATTAGTAGCTGGATTATATTCACACTCTGTGGTATCGTACATACCCACTGCCAATCCAGTAGCTATATCATAGTACGTTGCCGAAGCATCAGCAAAATGATAGGTTTCATCATCCATTGTAGTATCCGAAATATGATTAACATTTAACTGAGTATGCACTTCAATTTGCGTAGGGCTTGGAATATATCTTGCATAAGCGGTACCATTAGGGAAATCAGCGATAAATTCGTCATATCCATAGTAAGTAAGATCTGTATTTCCAGATATTCTTTCCATACTGTACTGCATTTGGAACCAACCAATAAACGTGTAACCACTTTTGGCTTCTGCTTCCAACGATATAATGTTGCTATGTCTAACGATTATTTCAGGGTGAGTGCAAGTAGATTCTGGTTTGTTCGTTGCAGAAGCGATGGTCTTAATTGACCCATCAGCTAAAGGGATAAGCGCCGAAATGCTTGCATATCCACCTATAGTTGAACAATTACCTGTTGAGACTTGTGAGTGTACTCCTACTGGTGAAATTCTTTCAAATCTTGCATAGACGCCCTTTGCTTCACCGTCAGCACTTCCAATTCCCGTCAAATAGGTGCTGTAAGAAAGTTCTATTTCTTTGTTTTCAGATATTAGCGTAGTTCCAGTTTGGTTGTAGAACCAACCAATAAACTCCCAACCCTCTGCAAGTTTACTTTCGTCCAAATTGAACTTAATTGTGCTGAAAGTATCGTCCGTTCCGACTTTTACGCTCGCACAACCTAATGGACAGTTTGAAAAAACTTCTGGTTGATAAACATTTCCATAAGGATTTCCACGAAGTAGTCCATAATCGTCAAAATATTTACCAGTAATGGTTACAAGTCCCGCTTCAGTTGCCATATCCGAACTATGTGCACCAGTAGACTCTTGTGTATGAACTCTTGCCGTGCTGTCTGGAAGGTATGAAGTTTTTACAATTCTTATAAATATTGCGTAACCCGCAGAAATGTCTTCTAAATGGAATAACATCGCTCTTGGTGGCATAGATTCGCCTGGGACATAACCTCCGACACCATCAATATGGCTCTCTTCGCTATACCAAGGCTTATTTGCGTCGCCATCAAGACCAATAAAACCACCAACGACACTATAACCCGAAGTCAACTGATAAACTCCAATTACTGCTTGACCACCATTAAATACGTTTACTGTTGCAGAAGCAACACCCGGTGAAACTCTGTCATTTAACATTATGTTTTCATTTGAAAGATAACCGTTTGATTCATAGTAATAATGGTTTGGAAGCATAAGTCCAATCATACTTCTTTCATAAAGATAGGTATTTGTAAATGAATCTTTAAATGTCCATCCGTCTGCGATACCATCGTGAGTTGAAACTGTAATCGTTTTAGTTTCAGGAACAAATACTGGATAAATATAGGTATATTGTGCCGACCAAACTATATTTGCTGACGAAGCAGAAATTGACGGTGTTGAAGAACTTGTAAGCCCAAGTCCAATTCTGTTGTTATCAGTATTAATATGTGGATAGGTCGTAGGAGTTGAATCGTCTGCTGTATATAATACCGGAGCCGAAGTAAAACCATACCATCCAACAAAGTTAAAGTCGGTATATGCATTTCCGATGAATGTGTAATAAGCCGAAACAGTTGTGTCATTCACGCTTTGATATAAAAGATTAAATATTGGGTTGTAAGTCAAGTAGGTATTTCCAACGTTTGTTGCACTTGTATACCCAGGGTTTGATGTATGACTGAATGTCATTCCACCAACTGTTCGACCTCCTCCTCCTTCTTCTTTTTTTTCATCAGTTACAGGAACACCCACAATTGTGCCATAACCACCAGCATTTCCAATCTCGTGTCCATATCTTCCACCAAATACATTCGCCATATTTACCTGAAATATTTCAGAAACTGTAATGATGTAAGGAGTAAAACTTCCGGTGTCAGAGTAGTTTGCCGAAACATTCTTTGCTGAGTGAACACGTGTGATGCCAGTCTTTGAGATAATGTTTCCACTTAGTGTAATTGCATTGCTTGACGAAGTTCCCCAAGCCACATTAAAGAAATATCCACTAGCATAGTTAACCTTTGCGTACAAGTTGATGAATTGTGAAGCGTGCCAGTCTTCGGTGTAGGTGTACCCTGTATTAACACCATTTGTTGGGCTTGTAATTGTCAAGTTATTAGCATCAACATTAAATGCTGAATCATCCGAGAACTGAATTGATGTAATTTGACTTGCGTTCTTCACGTCAGTCATATCAACAATCACTTGAACGGTAACACGTTGAGTAAAGTTTGCCGTAATGGTTGATGTACTTGTTACACCACCACCACAAGATGCCTTATATATACTTTTATCAAGACTCCCTTCGATGGTAGAAATACCCGTCATAGCCTCAAGATTAAATTCAAAATTGCCACCTAAATCTAAACTATC
>JAGBBI010000059.1 GCA_017938565.1 Clostridia bacterium | reverse complement strand
GGGAGGGGTTGTTAAACCCAATAGAATATACGTTTCTAATAGAACAAAAGGTAATTTTTACAAGAAAATATGTGGAATAAATAAAAAATTTATTAATAATGAAAAAATAACAATAGAAAATATTATAAAGACTGAATCTTACATAAATTCATATATTGGCCATATGATATATTATAATACATTTAAGTTAAGAAAAAAACTCTTAGATAATATATTGTCAGACAAAGCAAAAAAATATTACAAAATATCAAAAACATATAATAAGGTAACAGTAAGATTAAGTTGTTAATTACATTTTATTTGGTGAAATTTATGAGAAAATTTATTAACTGGGCTTCCATTATTTTTGTGTGTGCATTCATTTACACTGTTCTGTCTACTTACATTTCTGCTATTCCTTCATTACCGATTGGTGATTGGGATTTACTTCCGTCTTTGGCGGTAATTGCCGCTGGTATAAGTGGTTATAAACTTGTTAGAAGCAAGAAATATATTGAACTCATAGATAGTGGGAAGATTAATCATTTTCCCGCTGTTATGGCTGCGTTAGAGATTGCTGATAAAGATATTTACAAGATAATAATGCAAGATTACAGAAGTCTCGTATCCAAAAGAATTGATGCTTTGACTGCATATATTGAAGATGAAAGGTATCGTGCCGTTAACGAATTACACGATAAGGGTACATTGGACTTTGATGTAAGGGAAGAGATGATTCAACTGAATCATTATAAAGCATTGAGGGAAACTTTATCAGAAGTGCAGCGTGGTAAAACAACTTGGGAGAATGTGAATCAAAAATATATGAACGTTTGCGAAATCAATCACACCGAAAAATATCTGTTGGGGGAACTCACGGAAGAAGAGAACAGCAAGATTCGGAGGGATGTTGAAATAATCAAGAGTCTTCGTGATGGTAGAAATAAGGTTAACGTTTAATTTGCCGCACGATATAAAGAAGGGTATATAAGGCATTATTATACTAAATCATTTGATGAGTGGTGTAAAAAAGAGATAGGGGATAGCCTGATGGGACTGACAAGTTAGGTTTGTATAATTATTTTTGTTTGTGAGGATTGGGCTAATTTTCCTTATAGTAGAATGACAGAAGGGTTGTTTACTGAAAACGAAAGTTATGATGACATAAAAGATAGATTTAGTGAAATTTTTAACAATTATAATGTTATAAAAATTACCAATATAGAAGAAAATATATACGGGTTTTTGCTTGGTATGTATAGAATGTTAAGAGTTACCAAGGGAACTACATTTGTCATTTATGGAGACCATATAGATGATACTGTATACAATATGGTGTTTGAATGTGGGTTAAGGACGGGAAACAGGATTTTGTTTGGAAGAACTGAAGAAGATGTATGGAGGGCATATTCTATATACCGTGGTGAAAATAATGATACATATTATATAATAGATTTAGGATAATGAGAAATATTTTATCAACGATAATAATTGATAAGGATTACGAAAAACATAATTATAAAGAGGTAAAAATGAAAAACGTTCCTAATTGGTATGAGAGCAATTTTGACATTAAACCTCTTAAAAATTGCAATAATATTTTATATGAAATGGAGAAGTTTAAAGGGTTTGATTGTGTTATTACAATAGGGGATGATTTGGATGTTTCCGAACTCAATAAACTTCCTTATGAAATTAGAAAAAAATGGATACATTTTTCGGAGTTTGATGCAGAGGCTGTAACTAATGGAATTATTAATGTTTTTATCGGTAACATAAACAGAAAAAATGAAAAAACAAAATTATTCTCCATCTTTACATCAACTTATAATACAAGTGAAGAGATGATAAAGAGATTATATAATTCATTATTATCTCAAACGTATAAAAATTGGAATTGGTGGATTATAGACGATAGTGATAACAATAGGGTGATAAAATATTTACATAAGTTAAATGACCCACGCGTTTTTGTTTTTAAAAACATATCGAATCACGGGTGCATTGGTTTTAATAAGCATATGATTGCAATGATGTGTGATGGTGATTATTTGGTAGAAGTGGACCACGATGACGAGTTAGTTGAAGATTGCCTTGAAAAACTTTATGAATGTTTTAGTGTGTCGAATGCTGATTTTGTTTATTCAGATGCTTTGGAATACATAGACGGTGGTAGTATAAATTATGGGGATACTTTTTCTTATGGACAGGGCTATTATAGAAGAGAAGTTGTTAAGGGAAGAGAATATGTATTACCAATAACAACGAGTAGTATAAATTGTAAAAGCATAAGAGGTATACACGCTATGCCGAATCACGTCAGATGTTGGGAAAAGAATTTTTATCATAAAATTGGTGGGCACAATAAAGAATTGTGCGTTATTGATGATATGGACCTTATATCGCGTACTTTCTTATATGGCAGGATGGCAAAAGTTAATAAAGTTTTATATATACAGCACGAAGGGAACAGTAACGGAAAAGGAAGGGGCGATACTACCACACTTAGAAGAATAAAAGAAATTCAAAGAATAAACGAATTTTTGTACCATAAATATGATAAGCAAATACACGATAGAATAAAAGAACTTGGTTATGAAGACCCAATATGGGATGAAGAAACAAAGCGAAGTAATTTACATAAAGAGATACCGTTAGAGGATTTGCCATCTATGGATGTGTTAATGATAGAATAAGCGAACAATGTTCGCTTATTTTTGTTTACAATATAATAGTGTTTTTTTTAAACAATATGAATATTAGCATTGTATGAGTTTGGCCTATCTTGGGTGGATTATCAAATGCGAATAGGTGGGCCATTATCTGAGAGGTTATTCTCATTTTAAGTTACACATAATGGTTTAAAGATATGCGAATCAGTGGTTTCTGCTGAATGGTATGAATAAAAGGGCTTGACAAAAGCCCCTTTTTT
>JAGBBI010000058.1 GCA_017938565.1 Clostridia bacterium | reverse complement strand
GCTTCGGTATGTACTAATGGTTATCTAATGAAGCCATACTTTGTACAATCAATTTATAAAAGTAATGGGGAATTATTATATGCAAATTCTCCAGCTCAATTAAATCAGGTTGTAAACCCTTCAATAGTTTCAAGTATGCAACATATTATGGAGCAAGTTGTTTTAAAAGGAGGAGGGAAAGCTTCGGAAGTCCCTGGATTTAGTGTAGGAGGTAAAACAGGAACTGCACAAAAATATGATAATGGTATTGTGTCTACTGGTAATTATATCGGTTCATATATTTGTGTATCACCTGTGGAAGATCCAGAATATTTAGTGTTAGTAATTATTGATGAACCGAAAACAAGTATATACGGAAACATTGTTGCAACACCAGTTGCTGGTGAAATTTTGCGAGCTATTTATACATTGAATGGTGAAATTATAGAAGATGATGAGAATTCAGAAAAGAAAATAGAAGTCCCAAAGCTTGTCGGATTATCGTTGACTGAAGCGGGGTCGCTTCTATCATCTCTTGGACTTTATTATGTAACAGAAGGCGATGGTAATATTGTAACTTATCAATCAGTAAAAGAAGGAACTATGGTAAGGGTTGGGTCTTCTATTATGATAAAATTTTAAAGGAGGGATAGAGACTTGTTGTTAAGTGAACTTTTTGATGGTATAAAATACACTCTTATAGGTGAAGATAAAGAGATTATTAAATTAGAGCATAACAGTAAAGATATTACCAAGGGAAGCTTATTTTTTTGTATAAGGGGAACAAGATATTCTGGAACGAGTTTTTTATATGAAGCAATTGAAAATGGCTGTGAGGCAATTTGTATAGATTTTAAGGAATACGAGAATTTGGCGTCAATTAAATTTGATAAAGAATTGTCGATTGTTGTCGTTGATGATGTAAGAGATGTAATAGGCTACGTTTGTTACAATTACTATGGAGCGAGCAGATTTGATTTTAAATTGATAGGGATAACTGGAACAAATGGTAAAACAACTATTTCATTTATGCTTGCACATGTATTACAAAAAGCTGGTTATACGGTTGGGGTAATTGGAACTAGTGGTATATTTATCAACAATGATATGATACGTGGGGAAGGACTTACAACACCAGACCCAATTGATTTATATGATATACTTTCGTTTTTCTATAGTGTTGATGTTGATTATGTTATAGCTGAAGTTTCGGCTCATGCGTTAGATTTAAAAAAACTAAATGGACTTGTTTTTGAGTATGGAATTTTTACAAATCTCACCGAAGACCATTTGGATTATTTTAAAACAATTGAGCGATATGCGGAAGCAAAATCAAAATTTTTTAATATGGTAAAAGTTGGTATATTTAATATAGATGATAAATTTGGTAAAGAACTTTATAAAGATTTTCAGTCTAAAAAATTCTCAGTATCTAAAGAAAAGTCGGATTATGTTTACAGGCAGACTTCCAATGGTTGTTATATAATTATCAATGAAAAAAAATTAAATATAAAATATAATCTAAATGGTGAATACAATGCGTGTAACGCTACAGAGTCATTTGCGGTTCTTTATGATATCATACAAGATAAAAGAAAAATTAGAAAAGCATTTGCATCTCTGCCTAAGATTAGTGGCAGATACAATGAGTTTCAGACAAAATATCATGGGAAAATTATACTAGACTTTGCACATACTCCAGATGGTTTGGAAAAAATACTTACCAGCGCAAGAAATCAATTAAAAAATGGAGGTAGACTTATTTCGGTTTTCGGTTGTGGCGGGAATAGGGATAGAGACAAACGTCCTATTATGGGTAAAATATCAGGAGCGATTGCTGACTACACTATAATTTCAATTGACAATCCCCGATTTGAAGACCCTGAAGTCGTGATGGGCGATGTAGAGCATGGTATAAAAATGATTACAAATAATTATAATATTATAATGCCAAGAGAAAATGCAATTAGGTATGCTTTATTAAGTTCAAATGTAAATGATATTATAGTTGTCTCAGGCAAAGGTATGGAGCCCTATTACGAAACTAATGGTTATAAACATTTGTATCGGGAAGATATTGTTATTAAAACTTTAATTAAGCGGTATGATAATAAGGAGAATAGAAGTGGTAATTGATTTAATATTTAAATTCTTAGTTTCGTTTTTTGTAAGCCTAATTATTGCATTTCCTATTTATAAATTAATTCTAAAGTTAAAAGTTGGACAGCCTATTTTAGAATATGTAGACAAGCACAATTCTAAATCAGGTACGCCGACAATGGGCGGTATAATTTTTATATTAGGTTTTGTTTTGACAAGTTTAGTGTTAATATCAGGATATGTAAAAATTATTTTTTGTTGTATACTGTTTGTACTATTAAATTGCTTAGTAGGCTTTTATGATGACTTTTTAAAAATTCGTGGGCGTAAAAATGAGGGGCTAAAGCCATATCAAAAAATTGTTTTTCAATTTTTAATTTCTCTTCTTTGGGGTGTGATTTTATATTTAAATTCACTAACATTTGTACTGATTCCATTTACTCATACTGTCGTAAATATGGGTTTTGGTGTTATTCCAATAGCGATTTTTCTTTCGTTGTTTTTTATAAACTCTGTAAACCTTACAGACGGTCTTGATGGACTTGTTTCGTTTATCACGATTATGGTATCGGTCGTATTTGCCTGTATTTTGGGGCTAATTTTGAATGATGTAATAAATTCATTGGTTGGTTATGATGAATTTGCTGAGAATTTGGCTATTTTTGCGATAATATTTTCGGGTGCAGTTTTAGGCTTTATTTTCTACAATTGTTACCCTGCAAAAATGTTTATGGGGGATACTGGGTCGTTGGCAATAGGTGCTTTTCTGATTTCAATATCTTTTGCATCAGGAACGATTTTATATTTATGTATTTTTGGGGTTATGTATATAGTTTCAAGTGTATCAGTGATTATACAAGTTGCATACTATAAAATAACAAAGAAGCGAGTTTTCTTAATGGCTCCATTACATCATCATTTTGAGTTGAAGGGTGTGCATGAAAACAGAATCACTTTTTCATACACAATTGCAACAATGCTTGCTTGTTTGTTAGTAATTGCATTGGAGTTGGTAATTAAATGAAATATGTTTTAGTTATAGGGGCTGGTAAAAGTGGGAAGGCGGTCTGCCAAAGACTTTCTGACAATGGGCTTTTACCAGTCCTTTTTGATATAGACTTTATTTCGGCAAAAAGTCAAGCAAAATGGGTTGAGGATGCAGAATATATTATTGTAAGTCCATCGGTAAAAGAAGATAGCGAGGTTGTGGTACGGGCACGAGAACTAGGAAAGACAGTTATAGGGGAGATAGAGTTCGCATACCAAAACTCGATTGGATGTTATAAGTCAATAGTAGGAGTAACAGGAACAAATGGGAAAACAACAGTTGTTAGTATGCTAGGACATATATTAAAAGACGAATCATTGGTTGCAGGAAATATTGGTATACCTTGGTCAAAACATATTGGTAAAAACTATAAAAACTGCATCTTGGAGTTATCAAGTTTTCAACTTATGACAGTAGATAAATTTAAGTCTAACATAGTATGCTTTTTAAATTTATCCCCAGACCATATAGACTTTCATGGTTCAATAGAAAATTACTATAAAGCGAAATTAAATTTATTAAAAAATTTAACGAAAAAAGATTATTGTGTTTTGAATGCTGAAGATGATGTGTTGATGGCAAAAGTTAAGACGGATGCTAAAACGATATATTTTGGTTTTAACAATATTTTAAATGGTTGCTTTGTCAAGGAGGGTGCTATCTATCTTAAAGAGGGCGGGAAGGAGAAGTTCGTTTTAGATTTGTCTATCCTTAAATCGTCGCTAAGGCATAACATTATGAATGTGATGGCTGTTGTTTGTATACTTTCAAAATTAGAGGCGAACATTTATCACTGTATTTACAAAATTTTATCTTATCAATATAGTCCATATCGTATGGCGGATTGCGGGTTTGTAAAAGGTGTAAGAGTGTTTAACGATTCTAAATCGACAAATGTGGCGTCTACGCTTGCTGGTTTAAAAGCGGTATCAGACTATAAGAGGGTGGCGTTAATTATAGGTGGCAGATATAAAAATGAATCGTTTAAAGAAATATTCGCTCATAAACATATAGACACCATATATATTTTTGGTGAAAGTGCGTCTATAATAAAAACGGAAGCAGAAGAGTGCAGTTTTAAAAAAATAAAAGTATTTGATGATTTAGTGCAAATAGTGGAAGATATTTTTCAAGTGTGCAAATATGACTGTGTGCTATTTTCTCCAGCGTGTGCAAGTTTTGATATGTATTCGTCATATATAGAAAGAGGAAAGCATTTCGATTTAATAATTAAAAAATATATGCAACAAACTCATTAATTAAGAAATAGAATCATAAACTTTACTAGTTATGTTAAAAAAGAAAGTTAAGTTTGATTATGTCTTAATTGTATGCGTTTTGTTGCTTTTAATAATAGGGCTTTTTATGGTATATTCAGCAAGCAGTTATGTTGCAGAGCATAATTATGGTGATAAATTTTTTTATTTTAAAAAACAGTTGTTTGGAGTTTGTCTTGGGCTTGTTTTAATGATTGTTGTTTCATTTATTAATGTAGAAAAATTAAAAAAGTTTAAGTTTGTGTTTTTATTGGTTAGTTTGGCTTCTCTTGCTGTTTTGTTTATCCCAGGTGTTGGAAGAACCAGTTACGGTGCTAATCGCTGGATTGATTTGGGGTTTATAACAATTCAACCATCGGAAATTGCGAAATTCGGGTTTATCTTTTATTCTGCGGGAACTATGGCAAAGATGAAACATAACCCCAAAACCTTCCGTGCAATGCTCCCAACATTGCTTTCAGGCTGTGCGACTTGTTTGTTAATTATAATGGAACCTAATATGTCAATAACAATGTGTGTTGGACTTTCAATGGTTGTAATGTTGTTTATAGGTGGTGCAAGTTTTAAAAACCTTTTACTTATCGCAATACCAGCTCTTTGTGCTGTGCCAATATTAATAATTTTGGAGCCATACCGAATGCAACGCTTAACTGCTTTTCTTGACCCGTGGTCGTCTCCTCTTGGGGAAGGGTTTCAATTAATTCAAAGCTATTATGCTCTTGGGTCCGGTAGTTGGTTTGGCATTGGTTATGGAAATTCAAGGCAAAAGAATTTGTTTTTACCATTTGCAGAAAGTGATTTCATATTTTCAATTATTGGGGAAGAGCTGGGTTTTGTATTTTGCGTATTTATAATATTATTGTATGTGATAATTGTGTTACGAGGACTTAGAATTGCATTAAAAGCAGATACCAGATTTAAGTGCTACTTAGCAACAGGTATATCAGCAATAATAGCAATTCAAACACTAATCAACATAGCCGTAGTAACAGGTTCAATCCCCCCAACTGGACTTCCACTGCCGTTCATCTCTGCCGGCTCAACTAGTTTACTCGTCTTTATGTCTGCGATTGGGGTTGTTTTAAACGTAGACCGTCAAACTCGTAAAAATATGATTCAGTAGTGATTCACGAAAGATTCAAAATGTATGCGAATTCGTATACATTTTTTTGTTTTGTATGTTATAATGTCTGTGTAGGAGAAAAAATATGGAAGAAATGTTAGATACATTTGACATTAATGGAAAATTTTTAGGGGTTAAACCAAGAAGTTTTTGCCATGGCGAAAATCCAGGGGTGTTTCATAAACCCGTTTGGATATGGATTATAAATTCAAGAGGAGAAATACTTGTTCAAAAAAGAGCGTTAACAAAAAAGAAAAGTCCTGGGAAATGGGATATGCCATCTGCGGGTCATATAGATGCTGGAGAGAGTTGCTTGCAAGGGTGTGTCAGAGAAACAACAGAAGAACTGGG
>JAGBBI010000057.1 GCA_017938565.1 Clostridia bacterium | reverse complement strand
GATTATCTTATAAGCGGGGACGATGGGGAAGAATCTTTCCATAAAAGATTAAAAAAAGAACTATTAGAATATGAGGAAAACAAGAAGAAAAAAGGCTAGAAAGGGCCAAAAAATAATGAACAGTCACTTAAATTGCTTTGTCAGTTGTCCTCAATATTACTTCGCAGAAAGTAGTCACGAATTACATATGGAGAATAAAAAATATAAGTTAGATGCCAAGCCAAGACGTGCTTATGCTTACTTATATTTTAGAGACTATGTTAAAATACCAAGTTTAATTCCGACATTATGATTTTGGAAAATTGAATAATATATTGTATATTTGCATTGTTATGGGACTTGAAAAAGCGATAGAACACGGAAAAGAACACAGGAAACATTACAGGGGAAGCAAACGGTTTGCTTGGTCTTGTAGAAATCACAACGGCTGTCCGTGGTGTGAAGGAAACAGAATGCATAGTAGCAAGAAAAGAGAAGATGAATTTAAAGCAAAACTTAACGAAGATTTGGACAACGATTAGCAAATGGCCTTGGTGTAATATGCTTCTATGTATATGGGCATTTTGGTGGGGACTATATGCCCTAAGAGTTGCTTACTGTGGATGGGCCTTGGGCTATGCTACATCTTATTACGACTGTGAGCCACCATTTACGTTAGAACAATGTAATGCTTTTATTGCAAGCGGCTTGTGTTGGGGTATACCTTTCCTTATTGGTGGTATATATTGTTTACATAATGTCATTAAATGGTTTAAAGAAAATAAAGATAAAAAACAATGAAGAAAATTATTTTAATTTCACTTGCAGTTATTCTGCTTATTGGCGTAGGCACCTACGCGGGTTGTTATTTTTCATATAACAACAAGGAAATTACTCTTAGAACACAGGCTGAGGCTCAGCGTGGAAAAGTTGAGGGAGTACACGATAAAATGTGGAAGGTACTTCAGCAGAAAGCACAGGTTTCTAATGAGTACAAAGATGCTTTTACTGAAATTTATCCCGCAATTATGGAGGGAAGATATTCAGGAAATGGAGATGGCTCTCTTATGAAATGGGTGACTGAGCAGAATCCTAATTTCGATGTATCTCTTTACAAGGATTTGATGCAGAGTATTGAAATCCTGAGAACAGAATTTCAGAAGAATCAAGAGAGAATGCTTGACCTTATTAGAGAACACTCAACACTATGCAACACTTATCCCGCAAGATGGTTTATTAAGAATACCGAAACCATTGAATATACAATTGTATCATCTTCAAAAAGCAAGATGGTAATGGACACGGGCCTTGATGATGAAGTAGACCTTTTTAAGTAATATATAAATGGAAGTCATAGTTTACATAATACCTTTCATAACAGCGTTATTCCTACTTATCGTCTTCAATAGGAAGATGGTATGGTGGGAATACCTGGTATTAATATTGCCGTCATTATTGTTTACGCTTATTATTCAACTTATTATGGTAAGTGTAAATTCAAGTGACACTGAGTATCTTGGTGGTTATGTTAATAGAATTACCTATTACGAGCCTTGGGATGAAATGGTGCGTGTTAGACATACAAGGACGGATTCTGATGGTGAGGAGGAGGTTTATTATACTTGGGAAAGAGAATATCATAGCGAACGCTACACTTATGTCGATAATGAGAGTAATTGGGAACATTATCTTTCCAAAAAGGAGTATGAAACAATAAAGAAACGAATGGGGAACAAGGCTGTGTTTAGAGATATGCACAGAAATTACCATAGAATTGATGGAGACGCCTATGACATTTATTGGGATAAAACCATAGAACACCTTTATGATATTACCACTCCGCATTCTTATACAAATAAGATAAAAGCATCTCAATCACATACAATTTTTAAATATAGTGACATAACTAAAGAAGACGCCAAAGAATTAGGATTGTATGAGTATCCCGATATTAATTTAATGAATCAGAATCCTATTATTGGAAGATACGCTTCTGATACAGATAAACAACGTATTAAATACATTAACGCCACATACGGAAAGACGCATCAGTTTAGGGTATATATGCTTTTCTATGAAGGAAAAGACATTGAAATATCCGAACAGCAGAAAGCATATTGGCAAAATGGAAATAAGAACGAATTCGTGGTGTGCCTTGGTACACAGAGAGATAGTGTTGTGTGGTGTAATCCATTTTCGTGGTGTGATGAACCAAAACTTGAAGCATTAACAAGGGATTATTTCATACAAAACCCCAAAGTAGATATTGATGCTTATGGAAAATGGTTGCAGACTCAGATACCTACTAAATGGAAGAGAAAAGAATTTTCCGATTTTGAATATATCCATATAGGTCTTAGTAAGGGACAGTACATTGCCCTTATCATTATTATGATATTACTTAATGTTGGTATATCAGTATGGTTAATAAGTAACGACATAAAAAACGAAAATAAATATGGCGTATAAAATTAAATTTTATAAAGAAAACGGGAAATGGTATGCTGACGTGCCAACTATGTCCAAAGAGGACAATGAAATGGTTTTTGGAGCGGATATTTTTCTCGAAACTATAAGCAAGGGTAATTCTACATTAATGATTGAATTTTCAATTTTTAATGACGAAAACGCTATCTATTCATTTAATATGATAGAACACGACGAATATGGTGCCACTTATCAAAATAAAGACAATAAAGATGAAAAAATATGGCTTTGCAATGTTGTACACGAAGTGTGTATCGAACACCCTGGTGAAATCTTTATTACATCAGTAACTCTTCCGTTGGGCTATTGCTATTATGAAGGAAGGGTTTGTAAAAACATTGAAAGCGGTCGTCTTTATACAATAGTTGGAGAGGGTCTAATGAAAATGGAAGATGGTTTGTGGTATGATAGTGTGACTTATCGCGGAGAAAATTGGAGATTAGTAAATAAGCCTGTTACGCTTTTCACTAAAAAGAAAAGTGATTTTAATAAAGAATTTATTTTAATGTAATATGATACCAGAGAACACAAAATTAACCTTAGAATCTCACGGCAAAAAATATAGTGCCGAAATGAATTGGGATTGTGGCTGTGAGGCACTTCTTGACGCGTTTTTAGGACTTACAGTATGTGCAACATTTCCTTATAAGCATATGTTGGAAGAAATGTATAACTGGTCAAAATCCCAATTAGAAGCGTATTTTCCTAATGAATTTCAAGAGGAGTAATATACAGTTTTTGTAAACTTTTATGGGTGTAGATAATATCTGCACCCATTTTTTTATACAATCTTTGTAATTTTTTTGGCACGAAATTACAGTTTTTGTGTTATTAATGTGAAATTTCAAAAGAGCGCTCGAACTTAATAACAAAAACTAAAACAAAAGAATTATGGAAGTAAGAGAAAGCGATGTATTCGCAACCAAAGGTAAGGCTAACGCCGCGCTCACAACAGGTATTATAGGTACAGCATTAGGTGGTATCTTAGCATTTAAAGATGGGCTTTTTAAAGGTATTTTAGGTGGTGGAAGCAATGATGATTGTGTACCTCACGGAGAGCGCTACAATGAAAGAAAAGAGCAAGAAGACTATGTTGCATTGACAAAACAATACTATGAGGGTGTCATTGCATCACAAGCAAATGTTAATCAAAAGTTTTTCGACCTTTATAAAATGAATGTAGACAACTCATTTGGTCTTTATAAAGGGCAGAGAGATTCAAAAGATGAACTTGTAGCAAAAATCAATGAAGTAGATAAGAAAGTAGATATGATGGCTGCTGTTCGTCCATATCAAGACGCTCTTATTAACAGTAAGATTGACAATGTTGCTCTTATTAGTGACTTTAACCTCGCAAGACGTACTTGTCGAATGATACAAGGTGAACTTGTTCTTCCTAGTACTCCTACAGTAACTGGTTATGCAAGTTATTCTCCTTGTGCCCCACAAGCAACACCTACTACAGGTGCTTAGTTTCTAAAATAAGGGGAGGGGTCTCCTCCCCTTTTAAAATAACAATCAATTTATTATGCTATGAATAACTTTGTTTTTAGTCAAGACCCATTGTTATACACAACATTAATGAGTAGACAAAATACTCAGAATGAGGACGAAATGAAAAGGCAATTAGACGAGGCCATACTACATTATCAGAGTCTTAATCAGCCACCTCAGCCACAACAATTGCAAACAACTCAAACAAAAGACTATTTGGGAGAAATTGATAAATTAGTTAGTGAATTAGATGAAGATGTTGCTACGACTTTATCCGCAGATGTTGAATACTTAAAATTGCAGGAAGATATTCAACAAATGATACAAAGTGAAATGTTAAAATCTATTAGGTGGAAACTAAATTCAAATCCGACAGCAATTGCTAAAATGGAAAGGTTGAAAGAATTGATTGTTGTAGCAAAGAAAAACAAAACGGATGAAGACAGAAAAATAATGGCCGACATCAATGATTATGTTAAAAACTATTCAGATTTAACTTTTGAAGAATATAAGCAATTAAAATACGGTAAATGATATGAAGATAGGTGAAGTAAAAATTAGGTTAGTGAAGGCGGTTATGGGTATGATTGATGCATATTTTGGCGGTAATGGGTTAAATGAAAAGTTCATAAATTCTACTTTAAAAATATTAGTTAAACAAAACGCTTATAAAGTAGATTCTATGTTGGAACTATTTGCTGACCAAAACGGGGAGATAGATGCCACAGAGATTGTGGCTGAATATGCCAATATGATAGAAGAAAATGGTTATGTTTTTGATTTAAAACAATATGTGGAAAATGATATGATAAAAGCATTAATGCCCGATAAAGTTCTTGTGATAAAACGCGAAGATATTCTAAAAATATTGGTGTAATTCTGATATTTATTTTTGGAAAAGAAATGACATTAGGGGCTCATAATGCAAATAATTGTGTTAACGAGAACAATTCCTATGAAAAGCGATGCTTTTGATGCACCGATGAAAAAATTTTTTCAGAGTGTAAGTGACAAAGAGTTTAAAACTTTTAAAGAAAAGATAATAAAACTCTCAGTAAAAAACAATATTGAGTTCAATGAAGATGTGTTTATGGATACAATAGTTAAATGTATGACCACATTTTCGAACGATAACGCCACAAATGTTGATGTAGAACATTACTTTTGGAAAGCGTTTAAACAAAACAGTTTTTCATATTTTTCCAGAAATAAATTTAAGGACACGATAAACTTTGATATATTTGGAGATGGTATTTCAGACGTCAAATACAATGCCGATATTGACGAAATTGTTGATTTACTCAAAAATGAAGTGGAGAGAGAGTTTGGACGCCAGATTTGCGACGCGTGGATATTACACGTATGTTACGATTATACATACACTGAACTTGAACAACGCGGTTATGAAGGGTTAAATTTACATAACGAATTTAGGCAAATAAAACGATATATCTTAAATAAGATAGTCAAAGAAAATAATAAGATTAAAACATTATTAAAAGACAACAATTTGATTTGATGTTGTTGATAAAGCAAAAATATGTAAGACCCTTTCTGTTCTTTTCCAATGGGAGCCTGTATGGTTCCCATTTTGTTTTTTGTATATTATTTTGTATATTTGCCATATGAAGACAAATTTTACACTCCTTGAATTTATGAGGGATTACAAATATGACAGTAATCTCTTATGGAAAAAGAACGCAGAGCATCAGGTGCTTTTTGTTAGAGATACTATCGGGACTTTGGTAAAGAGCCCTGTTTTTGTTGTATCTACACATTATTCCAAATCGTGTATGCTTCCTGTTTATGGATTTATGTTACCTAATGGTATTAGGGTAATTATGAGAGAAAATTTCTATGGATGGGTTGTATCTATGTGGGTGGACAATGAAAGCGCAAGTTTTAATTTAGATAAAGGTCTTGTTCACGGAGATGGAGATGAAAATGGAGGACATAATGGTGATATTCACGAATGTTATTGTGAAGGGTTTAAATCTGAATGGGTATTTCCTTTTCAGGTAAAGGAGACTAAGGCAACTACGTTTAGGGTAGATGACGATTTCAAACTTTACACTTTGCTTTATAAGTTAGTAAATGAGTATAACAGTGAAATACCATTTGTCGATTACGAACTTGACACAGAACGGTTAGAAAACATTTATAATACTATTATTGAGAACCACCCATCATTAGATAGTTTTTACGATATTTTTCCGGAAACATATCATAAAGTCACAGATTATGATTTTGTAAAAAAACACTCATTATCTTATTGGCCTAAGAATGAAGAGTTGTTTACGGTAATTAGTAAATTTCAGGGAATAAAGGAATGTTTTCTGAAAGAATATTACAGATTTAACTTGGATTAACCAAAAGTTCTCTGAATCCGT
>JAGBBI010000056.1 GCA_017938565.1 Clostridia bacterium | reverse complement strand
TTAGTTTTTCGTCTTTGGTTTGGTCGAACTCTTTCATCTTTCATAGTTCGCCAAGTAGCGGCATATATTAAATCACTTCCGCCCAAACCATCTTGTATATGTTCTGCACAGTCCATAAATCCACTTTCAACATTTCTATGAGTTTCTGTTCGGGCAATATTTTTCGCCTTATTATGACTAACTCCAATCCTTTCAGATATTCTTTTAGTCATTTTTTCATATCTATCGCCCTGCATTAAACCAATATTTAATTCCTGTTGAATTTGATAAATTACTTCTTGCCTGTGCTTTTGCAAAACAGACGGTAATGTCAATTTGCTTATATTGTTGTCTACGGCTCGTTTTAAGATGTTTGGGTTGACATCAATATCTTTTGTTATAGTTTCAAATTCTTGTGTTGTATCGGCTTGTTTGAATGCTTTAAGCATACCTTTATAACTTTTGTCATAAGTTTCATCAACAAGAGTCATTATTTCCTTTTCAACTTTTGGAGATAAATTATCAATATTATCAACAATTTCTTGTAAAAACTTCGCTCGTTGATTTTG
This sequence comes from Clostridia bacterium, assembly GCA_017938565.1. Next base: position 3,590 of record JAGBBI010000056.1, on the reverse strand, counting down.
TGCATCTAAATACGATATGTGAAAACGACCGTCATCATCAGCATATTTTTTATATCCATCAGCAATAAAACTATCAAGGTCTTTTGAAAGGGTTTGATAAATTGCTTGTATTCGCTTTTCGCTTAACTTTTCTCTATGTTCTGATATGCGTCTAATATCATATAATAAATCTGATAAACTGTTTTTGCTTTTTGGCAATTATCTCACCCCCTTAAAATACTTTTATCTTTATTCTCCTTGTTCTTTGTCCATTGGTATATCCTCATACAATGAACTAATATCACTTTTTTCACTTTTAATCATTTCCATAATATAATTAGGGTCATCAACACTTGCCATTTGTGAGAATACCCATTCTTTCGGCAAACCTGCCCCAATTCTTGCTTGTGCCGTTTGTGCTTCTGATAATTCATCAAGAGGAAAGTTGCGTTTAAATTCAAGTATTACTTGTAATGGGTCAAAAACAATCTGTTTTTTAGCCCAAACGCTCGCAAGAAGTTTAAACATATATTGTGATGCGTCTAACATCTTCGCCTGAAACATACCACATTTTGTTTCAAGTCCGTGCAATTTAAACTTCAAAGAAACCCCACTTGCACTACCAAATGTATCATCATTTAAGTTTGGAGTTCTTGAAAATCTATATATGTTATCTTCTATGCGTTGTAAGTGATGTTCAGTAAAAGCATCATCGATATTTTTTGTAAGCCATTTAATAGGTTCTTGAACAGTATTCGACCCAACCATCGGAACAATAAGTGCCCCCGACTTTTGTGCTTCTCTAATAGTACCATTAGGAATATTAACACCAACTAACATTATTGCGTGTACAAAACTTTCAATCTCGTTAGAGTTGTCAGATAGCACCTTATCATAATCATCAATCAAAGCAAGGACTTTTTCAGGGTCGCCTGTCAATTCCTTATTATTTGCTATCCCCTGTAATGGGCAATAATCAAATAAATGTGGTTGTGGCTCTCCGTCTTGAACCAAGCCCGACAACATACCTTTATATGTATAAATATTTGTGTTGTCATAAAATTCAACAACCCATTTAACATTATTATTTATGTCATAAGTCTTGTAATATCGAATTGCATATTGTGGCTCTGATATATCAGTCCTTGAAAGAATAATTGTTTCGTATCCGTGAACTGGCATTACCCTTTCTGTACCCTCTAAGTCAATATAAAAAAGCCTGCCTGCATATCCATATATACTGGCAAACTTTGTCGTTTCCATATCAACCCCATACATATTATTGCGTGTTGTAAAATCTGTAAGAACTTTTGTTGCCTTTTCAACAGCTTCAACCCCACCAGTTACATTTTCTGACTCTTCGTTACTGCTATAACCATAAGCTATTGGTTGTCCGGCAAAATAACCTGTTTTAAAATCAACAATCTCACTAAAAAAGTCGTTATTAACTTTGTTATTAATCGGGTCAGCTTCGTCATATCGTGGTTCTCGTTTAAATATTGGAACCCCACCGTCAATAGCTTGATACCTTTTATATAATTGTTCGTTGTACTTTGAATTAGGACGATGACGAATAATTATTTTAGATAATAATTGAGGTGTTATTCCATCTTGTTCTATAACATCAATAAATGCTGTAAAATCGGGGTATTTTTCATTTTCTTTTCTTGCCATTTTTCGCCCTCCTTTTCTTTTGATTATAATTTATTAGCTTTTTATCGAACATAACTTGTCCATCTTCTGTAACGGTTAAGCCACAACTTAAACAAGCATAAACATTATTAATCTTTACTCTTTTGCTATGATTGCACACTTTTAAAATCTACCTCCAGCCCTTACATCGCCTTGTAACATAACAGCATTAAAAGCATAACGCAACGCATCAATTCCGTGGTCGTCCTTTCCTACTGGTTTAGGAAGTGCATTGCCAAATTTATCTTCCTCCCAGCAATAAGAACTAATTTCACGAATTATATTTTTACATTCTTTATGTATAATAATTTCATAACCCAATAGCCAATAGATACCAAAATTAATTTCAGTTTTATTAACACTAACAGCCATTAAACCATTTAAAACCAACTCGTCAATCCTTTCAGGACTTGCACTATCACACATAATATAATTGCGACCACATTTTTCTTTTAAAATTGGAACAAGTTGAGAGGTCAAGGATTTTAAAGTGTAATATTCATCAAATATATATATTCGTTTTCTTGCCTTATCTAAATGGGCACAAATCAAAGCTGTATAATCAGCAGAATATCCAAAATCAAGACCATAATATTTGTTGTCAAACTGTGGAATTAATTCAGTTAAATCTTCTGTTTTCCAGTTATCGAAAATCAATCCCTCTGCAACGCCCCATTCGCCAAGTCCTGCAACTTTATAACGTTCGTATCTGTTTTTCTTCATTTCCTCAAACATTCGTCTATCCGAGTCGTCAAGCCATTCATTACACATATAATTAGTTGTAATTGCAAGTGTGTCATCATTAGGAATATCAAAAAATCTTCTTTTAAGCCAATGATACTCATTCCAAGGATTGAACGTTAATGTTATTTGCTTAAATAACCCCTTCGGAACTTGCCCTCTTATAGACTCTTGTAACATATCAAAATCACTTTCAGAAGTTATTTCATATGCTTCCTCAATCCAAAGCCAACAAAGGCAACCAACTGTAACGGTAATAGATGTAACTTTGAGAGGGTCGTCAAGACCTCTAAAATAAATCTTTTGCCCTGTTGGGATATAAGTTATTTCCAATGGACTCAATTTACACTCAAAGAACTCATCAACACCAAGCCTTGATATTGCCCACCTAAGTTCAGCAAAACAACTGTCTTTTAAGGTTCTAAAGGTTTTACGGACTACAAGGAGATTTGATTGGGGATACTGCATAATACGGACAATGAAGTTTAACGCAGTGGTTTTACTTTTCTTGCTTGCACGAGAGCCTTTACAAACTCTATATCTACCCTTGAAGTTCCAATATGTCTTATATCCTCTACCGACAATATCGGGCAAATATAATTCTTTAACATTTTGAGTTTTTTTAATCTTCAAGTTCTTCACCGCCACTAATTACAATAGGAATATTGCCTTTAACTTCAACATTTTCTTTGAACAACCCGAACCGTTTGCCCAACAATTCGGCAGCTTTTAGACGTTCCTTTTCATCGGGATTTTTTTTCATCTTAACAGCATTAGAAATTCCGTCCCCTTCCCACTCTGTGACAACAATTTCTGCCAAGCTTTCCCCACGCATTACAGAAGTTAGATACTTCAAGACTTCTTCGGCATCTGCTATCTTTTCGGAACGCATTTGTTCGAGTTGGCTTTCAATGTAATTTTTAATGTTAGTATTTGTTAGTAATTTACTTCCATTAACTCTTGCAGACTCGTCTTTTTTGCAGTTCTTATATACTGCCTTATATGCTCTTGTTGCGTTCAAATCAATCAAATATTCATCACAAAATCTTTTCTGTTTTTCAGTAAGATTGTTCATCACCTCACCTCGTTTTTATTTATCTATATCATTTATTTTTTTCAATTCCTCTCAAACAAAAAAGACCAACCAAAATGGTCAGTCTTTTCTGCAAGAAAGGGGG